>JAHCKI010000128.1 GCA_026125865.1 Rhodospirillales bacterium | reverse complement strand
TCTACGATCGGCGCTTTCGAAGCAAAGACCCATTTTTCACGCCTTCTGGAGCGGGCTGAGCACGGTGAGGAGATTACGATCACACGCCGTGGCAAGCCTGTCGCCAAGCTCGTCCCGGTCAGATCCGATCGCTCTGTCGAGAAGGCGAGAGGCGCGGCTGCGAGAATTCGAGAACTAGCAGAAGAGATGCGTCTGGGTTCTTTCGAGTGGGACGAATGGAAAAATTATCGTGACGAGGGCCGGAAGTGACCGATCGATTGTGCTTACTCCCCTTGTAATCGATTGTTCCGTTACCGTCGCCTGGTTCCTGTCCGACGAACGCTCGGACGGGGCAGACCGAATTCTTGATCACGTGGTCAACCGATCCGCTTGCGTTCCAACGCTGTGGCTGATCGAGGTCGGCAATGTTCTACTGGTCGCAGAACGAAGACGGCGCATTTCGACCACTAATCGAAAGCGCGCCTTAAACTATCTTCGAGATTTGCCGATCGTCACGGAAGAAACTTCGGCTCAGCAAGCGTGGGGGTCGATGATCAATCTCGCGGAGACATATCGTCTTTCACTTTGGGACGCGACATATTTGAATTTGGCGATGGAACGTGGATTTCCGCTCGCCAGCTTCGACAAAGCATTGCGCGCCGCGGCGATAGAGTGCGGGGTGGAATTGCTTGATGGGTGATACGGAATACCGGGTCAGCAATTGAACCTGCCGAACCTCGCCCTGACAAATAGGATTCCTTGCCTTTTGTGCGAAGGAAGCGGGACATGAACATTGACGATGTATTGCGGGATGTTGGGCTGGATCCGGTCGAACTGAGGGAAGGTGATCTTCCCGTTCGCACGCCCATTGACGGGTCCGTCATCGCCCATGTCATTCACGCCAGCGAGGATTCGGTGCGCGCCGCCATAGATGATGCGGAAGACGCTTTTTTGACGTGGCGATCGGTTCCCGCACCCCGCCGTGGGGAATTGATCCGTCTGTTCGCGGAGGAATTGCGCGCCCATAAATCAGCGTTGGGTCGCCTGGTCACCATCGAAGCGGGGAAGATCCTTGCCGAGGGTGAGGGCGAGGTCCAGGAGATGATCGACATCTGCGACTTCGCGTGCGGCCTGTCGCGTCAGCTTCATGGCCTGACCATCGCATCTGAACGCCCCGGTCACCGCATGATGGAGACATGGCACCCGCTGGGGCCGATCGGCGTCATCACCGCCTTCAATTTCCCGGTCGCCGTGTGGTCGTGGAACTTCGCGTTGGCCGTGGTTTGCGGCGATCCGGTGGTGTGGAAACCGTCGGATACGACGCCGTTGACCGCACTGGCCTGCCAAGCGCTGTTCGAACGCGCCCGCCAACGATTTGGTTCGGACGCTCCCGATGGTCTGTTGCGTATCATCATCGGCGGGCGCGCGGTTGGTGAACGGTTGGCACAGGAGCGGCAGCTGCGGTTGATCAGCGCGACCGGAAGCTGTCGTATGGGGCAAGAACTGGCGCCTGTCGTGGCGTCGCGATTCGGCCGCGCGCTGCTGGAACTTGGCGGCAACAATGCGATGATCGTGACACCGTCGGCGGACCTGGATCTTGCGGTTCGGGCCATCGTGTTTTCCGCCGTTGGTACCGCCGGACAGCGCTGTACGAGCCTGCGCCGCCTCATCGTCCACGACGACATTCACGGCGACGTGCTGGTGCGATTACGGGCAGCCTACGAGCCGCTCGCCATTGGCGACCCGCTCGATGCCACCACCCTGGTCGGACCCCTGATCGGCGGCCCCGCTTGGGAGAGAATGGAGGCCGCCTTGATGACGGCCCGTGCCGACGGGGGCGCGGTGTCCGGTGGTGAGCGGGTTTTGGAACAGCGTTTCGCAAACGCTTACTACGTCCGTCCCGCCATCGTCGACATGCCGTCGCAGACGGAAATCGTTCGTCAGGAGACGTTCGCTCCCATCCTTTATGTCATGCGGTATCGGGAATTGGCGGACGCCGTCAAAATCCATAACGACGTTCCCCAGGGGCTCGCGTCCAGCATCTTTACCAACGACATCCGCGAGGCGGAATGGTTCTTGTCGGCCAGCGGCAGCGACTGCGGGATCGTCAACGTCAATATCGGACCGTCCGGCGCCGAGATCGGCGGCGCCTTCGGCGGTGAGAAGGAGACCGGCGGCGGCCGCGAATCCGGTTCCGATGCCTGGAAGAGCTACATGCGCCGCGCCACCAACACCATCAATTATTCCAATGCTCTGCCTCTTGCCCAGGGCCTGCGCTTTGGCGACGAATAGGGGCGAGCCGGGCGAACTCGGGGATTTTGTGCCGCAATCGCGTCCGAAACGCGCGTGGGCGTTGACATGGCGTGGGGCCTCCCAATAGATTTGCCGCTTTTCGGTGTCAGGGCCTAAAGCCTTGCGTTTTTTGTCAATTGGGAGGCCGCCTGTGGACTCAGCGCTCATGTCCAACTACCGGCGCTTCGACCTTGCCTTCGAGCGGGGCGAGGGTCCTTATCTCTACGCCGACAACGGCCGGCGCTACCTGGACTTCGCAGCCGGGATCGCCGTCGCGGCGCTCGGGCATTGCCAACCCCACTTGACGGCTGCCTTGAAGGCGCAGGCGGACCGGCTATGGCACTGCTCCAACCTGTATATAATTCCGGAACAAGAGCGCCTCGCCCAGCGTTTGGCGGGGGCGACGTTCGCGGATCGCGTGCTGTTTTGCAACTCCGGTGCCGAGGCGGTGGAATGCGCCGTCAAGCTCGTCCGTAAATACCACGACGACAACGGCAATCCCGAGCGCTATCGCGTCATCGCGTTTAACGGCGCGTTTCACGGCCGCACCTTGGCGACCATTGCCGCCAGTGGCTCGCCGCGTCATCTGGATGGATTTGATCCCGTCGTCGACGGCTTCGACCATGTGGCGTTCGGCAACCTCAATGAAGTGCGGGCGGCGATTACCGGCGAGACCGGAGCGATCATGGTGGAGCCGGTCCAGGGCGAAGGCGGCGTCAATGCCGCCAGCGACGATTTCCTGATCGGCCTGCGCAAGACGGCCGACGAGTTCGGTTTGCTGCTGATCTTCGACGAAGTGCAAAGCGGCATGGGACGCACCGGTAAGCTGTTCGCCCATGAATGGTCCGGAATCACGCCCGACGTCATGGCGGTGGCGAAGGGGCTGGGCGGCGGCTTTCCCATTGGGGCCTGTCTCGCCACGGAGGCGGCGGCCGCGGCGCTGACCCCCGGCAGCCATGGCAGCACGTTCGGCGGCAATCCGCTGGCCATGGCGGTCGGCAACGCGGTGCTGGACGTGATGCTCGACGATGGATTCATGGACGGGGTGAACGGCGTCGCCGCCTATCTCGATGGGCGGCTGAAGGCGCTGACCGCCAAGTATCCGGGGCAGATCGAGGGATTGCGCGGTCGGGGACTGATGCGGGGGCTCAAGCTGACGACCGATGTACGGCCGATGGTCGGAACGCTCGTGGAGCAGGGGTTGCTGACGGTCCCGGCGGCGGAAGACGTGTTGCGGCTGGTGCCGCCGTTGATCATTGCCGAAGAGCACGTCGACGAGGCGGCGCTGATTCTCGACCGTGCTTTCGCCGGCCTGGCGGACATGGCGGCGTGACATGACGGCGCCGCGGCACTTCCTGGATTTGGACCGCTTCGACCGCAACACACTGCGATCGATCCTGGATACTGCCGTCGAGTTCAAGAGGGAAGGGGATCACGGACAAAGCCGCAAGCTCCTGGACGGGCGAACGTTGGCGATGATCTTCGAAAAACCGTCGACGCGGACACGGGTGTCGTTCGAGGTGGCCATGTGGCAGTTGGGCGGCCACGCCATCATACTGTCGGACAGCGATTCGCAGCTTATTCGCGGCGAGAGCATGGCGGATACCGGGCGCGTGTTGTCCCGCTATGTGGACGCGATCATGATCCGCACCACCCACGCCAGCAAACTGGCCGAACTGGCCGATTACTCCACCATTCCGGTGATCAACGGCCTCACGGACGAATCGCATCCGTGCCAGCTCATGGCCGACATCATGACCTACGAAGAGGTGAGGGGAAGCATCGTCGATCGCAAGGTGGCATGGTGCGGCGACTCCAACAACGTCTCCCGCTCCTGGGTTCACGCCGCCGTTCGCTTCGGCTTTCGCTTGCGCCTCGCCAGTCCCGAGGCGCTGCGCACGTCCGAGGACCATGATCGGCAATGGATCGCGGCGGAGAATGGCGATGTCGTCTACACCGAAGACCCCGAGGAAGCGGTGGCCGACGCCGATCTGGTGGTGACCGACACCTGGGTCTCCATGGGTGACGATCCGGGTGAATCGCGGCACAACATTCTGGCTCCGTACCGGGTGACCAAGGCGCTGATGGCGAAAGCGAAGGGCGACGCGGTGTTCATGCATTGCCTGCCGGCCCACCGCGGTCAGGAGGTGACCGCCGACGTCATCGACGGACCGCAGTCGATCGTCTGGGACGAAGCCGAGAACCGCCTGCATGCGCAGAAGGGCATTCTCGCCTGGTGCCTGAGATAGCCTGGCGGAAGGACCACGGCCGCATGTTCGTTCGAGCGTAGAACCATGCGCGGTATCTTCAGATCCTTTCTAATTCTCGCGCTTGTCGTCGTCGTGTCGGGGTGCTCGCCCTCGCGGGTCCTGGAAGCGGTCGATGTTCTGGACGATATCGACGCCGGTTCCGGCCCGAGCGATCTGAAACAGGCCACGAGCGAACCAACGCGCAAGGAGGTCCGGTTCGTCACGGAAGACACGCGATTTGCCGCGGACCTCTATCTTCCCGCGGAAGATCCCCGTGCCGGCATGGTTCTGATCCCCGGCGCGGCGCCCACGGGCAAGGATGACCCCCGTCTCGTCGATTTCGCGAAAACCATGGCGCGGGCCCGCTTCGAAGTCCTCGTGCCCGATCTGCCCAATATGCGCGCGTTGCGCGTGACCAGCGGCGATGCCCGCCTCGTGGCGGAATCCGTGACGTATATGGCGAGACGCGGCCAGGATCGTCCCCTCGGATTGACGACGATCTCCTTCGCCGTCGGGCCGGCGGTGCTGGCGTTGTTCGAGCCGGGGGTCGGCCGGGACGTGGATTTCGTGGTCAGCGTCGGCGGCTACTACGACATGGAAGCGGCGATCACGTTCTTCACCAGCGGCGCCTTTCGCGAGACGCCGGACATGGCTTGGAAAAACCGAACCCCGAACGCCTTCGGCAAGTGGCTGTTCGTCCTGTCCAATGCCGATCGGCTGCCGGACCCGCGCGACCGTGACGCACTGCGCGCCATGGCGCGTGCCAAGCTCCAGGATAGCGACGCCGACGTTTCGGCTGTTGCGGCGAACCTGGGTCCGGACGGACGGGCCGTGACCGCCCTGTTGAACAACCGGGATCCTGACCGGGTTCCGGACCTGGTGGCGGCTCTGCCCTCGGCAATCGTCGAGGAGATCCGGGCCCTCGACCTGAAGACCCGCGGCCTCGATACGCTGGACGCCCAGTTCGTGCTGGTCCACGGCCGCGACGACCCTATCATCCCGGAGACGGAAAGCATGAAATTCGCGAAAGCCGCCGGCCCCGCGCGCGCCCGCCTCTACCTGGTCGACAGCCTCCGCCACGTGGACCCCCAACCCCCCGGCGTCACCGATACCCTCATCCTCCTGCGCGCCATCTACCGTGTCTTGTCTCTACGAGACGGCACATGAGGGGCGCCGGCCCCCGTTCACCGCGTCGGAACATGGTTTGTTCGGATCATTAATCCATTCGTTAATCTACCTTCCGTTGATAAATTTTGACACAGCTTCGACGATTTTGATCACCTTTAACGCAGTTTCACACACGCAAATTAGGAATAATTACTTGTTTTTGCTGGCTTTGTGTCATATTCCGCATTCAAAGCGTATGCAAATGTACTCAATTGTATGCAAAAACACCATTAAGCTATTGAATTTGTTGTATTCTACCAAGAGCGCCTAAATCCATTCCATGGTTGAGCGCGATACGCGATAAAAACCGACCCCCACGACGCCCCTTTCTTTCCGTTCGACAACCAAGAAACAAAAAGTGAACATAGGGGTCGCCGCCGGCCCTGTCAACCCCGTTCTCGGCCCCCGTCACACCACCGGTCAGTCTTGTCATCGCGAGCGACCGTAGGGAGCGCGGCGATCCATAACACCCTGAATTATATGGATTGCTTCGTCGCCTGCGGCTCCTCGCAATGACGAAAAAGGGTGCGTTTCAAGAAACTGATCCGTAGTGAGCAGCCCCCGTTCTCAGCCCCCGTTCTCAGGCGGCGTCATCGCCCGATCCTTGCCGAACACACGCGCCCAATCGAGCCTGATCCGAACACCGTCGAGGGGAATAGCACTGCAGCCATACCAACGCGGCTATTCCGTGAGGCGTCCATGTATCTCCACCCGCTATGATAAAACCGACATCAGCTTCAGCGCCGCCATCTATCTCGTCTGCTCCTAGCTCGCGCTCAAGTGAATGTCTACAGGTCCACATATGCGTTTAGTTCACTGGCTCAAACACAGCGCCTGCTGCTTCAAAATACCGTGACCAGAACGTTTTGAGGCGGGTTATAGGCAAGTTGTAGTGGCGACGCGGAACGATGCGAGCGACAACTACCACACCGTGCATATCGGGTATGGCTTCGCCTGAGGCAGAATTCTGGTAAGAATCCCAAGTCGCTGATTGCCTATAGAAAGAATATGTTGAAGAATTTTGGAGAAGATCGGAAACCAAAACCAGCTTGCGCGATGAGATTGATTTCTGAAAGTCTGCTCGATCCATTATTCCAGTTAACGCTTCCGCAATTGGCGAC
>JAHCKI010000127.1 GCA_026125865.1 Rhodospirillales bacterium | reverse complement strand
TGAGGTGTCGGGCACCACTTTTCTTAATGACAATGGGCTGCCCACCGCGGCTTGATTCCAGACTTCAGGTGTTCATCGACACGCCGACATTCCGACCCCACCGAGCGACGGGTGCGATGAAACTCCAGGGGTAATAGTGTTACAAAAGAAGCACTCGAACCTGATGGGCGGAAAGATTGGCCGGGTCACTTTCTGTGTTGAGAAGGGGCGGGCTGTGCTTCTGCATGGCTTTGTCAAAAAAACCCAGAAGACTCCGAAAAAGGACCTCGACCTAGCCGTGAAGCGAAAGAGGGAATTGGACCCATGACAAAAGAAAAAGGTTGCATCGGCTCCTCTCTTGATAGCTTTCTCGAAGAGGAAGGCATTCTGGAAGAATGCACGAACACCGCCATCAAGCGCGTGTTGGCCCGCCAGGTCGCCCGCGTGATGGAGGAACAGAAAATCAGCAAGGCGGAAATGGCCCGCCGTATGAACACGAGCCGTGCCCAACTCGACCGCTTCCTTGATCCCGACAACGATTCCGTTACGCTACAAACCATGCAGAACGCCGCCAAGGCGGTCGGACGGTCGTTGCGGCTGGAGCTTGCATAGATCGAACGAAAAACCCTCGAAAGCAGGCCATGGTATGAGCAAGGACGAGACGCTTAAGGAGCTGCCGCCGCTGTTGAGCGACGAGGAGGCCGAACGTTTCACCGACGAGGCCGATCTGTCGGAATACGACCTTTCGGGATTCACGCCTGTCCGGTTCGCGTTCCTGAAGAAAAGCGTTCGAATGGAGATCCGTCTGCCGCAGAGGGGTAAGCCGGAATAGGCGACAGGCGTATTCCGACGTATGGCAATGCCGAAACCCATGCGGCGGATTACGCCAAGGCTAATCCTCCCTACGCGAGCTACCTCTCCGGCATATGGTAACCGGGGGTGGAGAGGGACAGGGCGGTTTCTTCTTCCGTCATGTCTTCCGGTATTCCTTCGAACAGCGGTGATGAGAGGTAGCGCTCACCGGTGTCGGGGAGCATGCAGAGGATGACCGATCCGGGCTCGGCCTTTTCGGCGATCATCATGCCGACGGCGAACGTCGATCCGCCGGAGACGCCGGTAAATATGCCCTCGAAGCGGGCCAGCTTGCCGGACCATTCCATGCCGACCGGACCCGGGACGGGGATCAGATCGTCGTAGTAGTTGTTGTCGATCGCTTCCTGAAGGACGAGCGGAATGAAATCCGGCGTCCAGCCTTGGATGGGATGGGGTTCGAAGGCCAGGTGACTTTCGGCGGGCGCGCCGTCGGCGGTTCGTCCCTGGGCCCGCCCGCTGCCCACCAGTTGGGCGTTGGCCGGTTCGCTTAGAATGATCTTGGTTTCGGGACGGGTCTTGCGCAGCACGCGGCCGACGCCGGTGACCGTTCCGCCGGTCCCATACCCCGAAACGAAATAGTCCAGCCGCTCACCCTCGAAATCGGCCAGCAATTCGCGCGCGGTGGTGTTCTCGTGGATACGCGCGTTGGCTTCGGTCTCGAACTGCCGGGCGAAAAACCAACCGTTGGCCTCGGCCAGTTCCACGGCCTTCTGGTACATCCCGAAGCCCTTTTCCTCCCTCGGGGTCAGCACGACCTTGGCGCCCAAAAAGCGCATCAGCTTGCGACGCTCGATGGAGAAGCTGTCGGCCATGGTGACCACAAGGGGATACCCCCTCGCAGCGCAAACCATCGCCAACCCGATGCCCGTATTGCCGCTGGTGGCCTCGACGACCGTTTGTCCGGGTTTGAGCGCGCCGCTCCGCTCGGCTTCTTCGATGATGCTCACCGCCAGGCGATCCTTGACGGATGCCGCCGGATTGAAGAACTCCGCCTTCACATAGAGCCGTACATGCGCCGGCGCCAACCTGTTGATACGGATACAGGGCGTGTCGCCGATCGTCTCGATGATACTGTCGTAGAGACGCCCTCGTCCCGCCGTGGTACGCTGTTCTTGTGCGGCCATCGCTTCCTCCCAAAAAAGCCGGTTGCGCTATAGATTGGGATCGCAGGCAGCAAATAACAGTGGTCTTTGCCATATTGACAATTGCGGCGTACCGGCCAAATTAGGCTGAGGTGAGATCGTCGTTGTTTTCGTTGTTTTTTTGACCCGACGCGTGAAGCGCCTCTTTCAGGGTTTCGTGCGTTGGCCTCTTGCTCGTCGGTAGAGGAGAGAGCCTTATGTCCCGTCCCTCGGTGCTCAACAGTCCGCTCCTGCTTGGTTTCGACCGGCTGGAACGGATGCTGGATCACGTATCCAAAAGTTCCCACGAAGGCTACCCGCCCTACAATATCGAACAGGTGAGCGAAAACGCGTTGCGCATCACGCTTGCGGTGGCCGGCTTTGCGATCGAAGACCTCAGCATCTTGATCGAGGACAACCAGATGATGATCCGGGGGCGCAAAGCCGAGGAAAACACCGGACATGTCTATTTGTACCGCGGCATCGCATCGCGCCAGTTCCAACGGGCATTCGTCTTGGCGGAAGGGATGGAGGTGGTGGACGCCCGCCTTCACAATGGCCTGCTGCACATCGACCTCAGGCGGCGCGTTCCGGAACCGGACATCCGGACGGTTCCCATCCAGAAGGGGTCGCCGGGGGCGGCATCCCCTTCCGAAACGGAAACGCTCGACGTCCAACGCGACGCGTCGTGACCTTGCCCTAAGAGTTTGTTCCGGAATAAGTGGTTTCAGGCGGCCCGTGTCGCCGTCGTGTCGATGAGCAGGGCGTAGAGCGCCTCCGCGTCATCGGTTCCGCGCAATTTCTCGCACGCCGACTTGTCACGGAGCAGTCGGGATACGCGGGCCAACGCCTTGAGATGATCGGCGCCCGCCGATTCCGGCGCAAGCAACAGGAAGATCAGATCAACGGGACGCTCGTCGATCGCGTCAAAATCGATGGGGCGCTCCAAGCGGGCGAACAGCCCATACAGGCGATCGAGGCTCCCCAGCTTGCCGTGGGGAATGGCGATGCCGTTCCCGACGCCGGTGGTTCCCAGTTTTTCGCGTTCCATCAGAACATCGAAAATGGCGCGTTCCTGTTCACCGGTGATCCGCGCCGCTCGCTTCGCCAAATCCTGCAGTGCCTGCTTCTTGCTGGTGGCGCGAAGCTGGGCAACCACGTGATCCGGCTTGATGAGGTCTTCGATTTCCATGGTTCTTACCGACCCTTACGCCTGTTGCGTATGAGAGGGGTCAATCCACCCAATATTGCCGTCGGTACGCCGATAAACGACATTGAGTCCTCCGTTCGCTCGATTGCGAAACATCATCGCCGGCACATCCGCCAAATCCATGCGCATGACGGCCTCGCTTACCGACAGCGTGGCGATTTCCGTCGGCATCTCGGCAATGATCGCCGGCTGTGCCTCTTCCGGAAGTTCGTCCTCGCCCTCGCTCTCGGGGGCGATGATGTACTGGAGCGCCGGCAGCGCCTCTTCCGCGGAGCGCCGCGCATGGTGATTGGTGATGCGCCGTTTGTACCTGCGGATTTGTTTGCTGATGCGTTCGAGCGATGAGTCGAAGGCGGCATACGCGTCCTCACCCGAAGCATGTGATTGCACCACAACGCCACGCACGGGGTGAACGGTGATATCGGCGCGAAACAAATGGGCCTCGCGCGAAAACATGACGTTCGCATCGTGGGCCTTTGAAAAATACTTGGTTACCTGTGGCTCGAGTTGATCCAGCACATGCGTGCGAAGCGCTTCGCCCACATCCAAATTCTTGCCTTTAACCGCTATATCCATGAAACAGATTCCTGCTCCGGGAGGCTTGATTTTCTCCCCGGCATTCGCATGTATTTACTCTGATTGCGCGGGCGGAGCACACCCCGACGTCTGCCGTTCATCAATGCCATAGCCGGCGAGGTTCGCGAACTTAGATACACCACTCTCACGTGTCAAGCGCTGCCGGTTGCCGGTTCAGACCCTTGCCAGTTTCTCACGTCGACGCTGGACGGATGACGGCAGGCCCAGTGCTTCCCGATACTTCGCGACCGTTCGCCGGGCAATGTCAATACCCTCTCCACGCAGCACATCGACAATCATATCGTCCGACAGAACCCGGTCGGGCCGCTCGGATTCGATCACGGCCTTGACCCGGTGCCGAACCCATTCGGCCGAGCACGCTTCGCCTCCGTTGGCGCCGGCGATCGCCTGGCTGAAGAAGTACTTCAGCTCGTAAATACCCCGCGGCGTCGCCATGAACTTGTTGGAGGTGACCCGGCTGATGGTGCTTTCGTGCAGTTCCACGGCTTCGGCGACGTCGCGCAAAACAAGGGGTTTCAGGGCCTGAACGCCCTTTACGAAGAACGCGTCCTGCTGTCGGATGATCTCGGTCGCCACCCTGAGAATCGTTGTCGCCCGTTGGTGCAATGACTTTACCAGCCAGTTCGCCGAGTGCATGCACTCGTTGATGTAATGTTTATCCTTGCGGCTCATGGCGACCCCGGAGACGCGGGCGTAGTACTGGTTGTTGACCAGCACACGCGGAAGGGTTTCCGTGTTCAATTCGACAATCCAGCCGCCGTTGGGCTGGGGCCGCATCAGGATGTCCGGGGTCACCGGCTGAGCGACGGACTGATCGAAGGCCAGCGCCGGTTTGGGATCGAGCGACCGAATTTCGGCGATCATGGCGCCGAGCGTCCCCAGATCCACGTCGCAGATCCGGGCGAGAGCCGGTAAATCCCGCCGGCCCAGCACGTCGAGATGGTCGAGCAGGGTCCGCATGGGGGCGCTCAGCCGGCCGCGCTCGCGCAGTTGCAGCTTCAAACACTCGGCGAGATTGCGGGCGAAGATGCCGGGCGGGTCGAAATCCTGCAGGCAAGCCAACACATCCTCGACGCGATCGAGGCTGCATCCCAGCATATCGGCAATCTGCTGCAGATCGACGGTGAGGTAGCCGGTGTCGTCGAGGAGGTCGATGAACTGATGGGCGATCATCCGATCCACCGGATCGGTGATGTCGACCGCCAATTGCGCGCTGAGATGCTCACGCAGGTTCGGTGTATCCGAAAGCGTGTTCTCGATATTCGCCTCGCCATCGCCGCCACTGCCCTGGCCCTTGCGATCGGCAGCACCACCGGATGCGCCGTAATCGCCGACACCGGCAATCGGCCCGTCGCCTTCGAAGGTGTCGTCATAGGCCAGATCCATGGCCGATTCGCTGACAGTCCCGCTATCATCGGAAACGGCCAGATCGACCGACTGCACGCCCTCATCAGACCTGATTTCCTGCCCCGTCGGTTCGTCGGTCATGGTGCTTGGCGCACCATCGCCGCCCGTCTCATCGCGTTCCAGCAGCGGGTTCTGTTCCAGTTGCTGCTCCACATAGTCGGTGAGTTCCAGATTGGAGAGCTGCAAAAGCTTGATCGCCTGCTGCAACTGCGGCGTCATCACCAGGGATTGCGACTGGCGAAGATCAAGGCGTGGAGTCAAAGCCATGGCCGCTAACTCTTTCGCAATCCTGATAGACGACGTTCAGAGCCGGCCCCAAGCAGGACCGGCACAGTGTTGCGGTCTCCTGAAATCATGCGGTTGCCGCACTCACAAGCTGAAGCGATCCCCGAGATAGACGCGGCGCACATCCGCATTGCCGACAATGTCTGAGGGCGTTCCCTCCATCAACAGCATGCCGTCGTGAATGATGTAGGCGCGGTCAATGACGTCCAGGGTTTCGCGGACATTATGGTCGGTGATCAACACCCCGATGCCGCGATCCTTCAAGTGCGAGACCAGCCCGCGGATATCGCCGACCGCGATGGGATCGATACCGGCGAATGGTTCATCGAGAAGAACAAAATGGGGACTGGATGCAAGGGCGCGCGCGATCTCGACCCTCCGGCGTTCGCCGCCCGATAACGCCAGCGCCGGCGTGCGCCTCAAGTGCGTGATGGAGAATTCGGCGAGAAGGGCATCCAACGCCGCCTCGCGTCGTTCCCGCGATGGCTCGACCACCTCGAGTACGGTTCGAATGTTGTCCTCGACCGACAGGCCGCGAAAAATAGACGCTTCCTGTGGCAGATAGCCGATCCCCAGCCGCGCCCGGCGATACATGGGCAAGGACGTGATGTCCTGTCCGTCCAAAGAAACCTGTCCATGATCGGGCTTGACCAAGCCGATCATCATGTAGAAACACGTGGTCTTGCCGGCGCCATTCGGTCCCAACAGCCCCACGATTTCGCCGCGATGCAATTCAAGATCGATGCCGCGAACGACGGGGCGCTTCTTGTAGCGCTTGCCGATATTGGTGGCGAACAGGCCGCCGAGACCGGACAGAACGACCGGCCGATGTATTTGCCGCTCGCCGGTGGTGTTGATGATGTCGGTCGTAGCTGTCGTCATGGCGTGCATCCGCTAGTATTCATCTTCCTTGGTTTATTTTTTCTTTACCTGTTCCGGCTGGATGAGGCCTTGCACCCGCCCGCCACTCGTTCCGCTTCCGCCACAGGCGAAAAGCTTGCTAATTCCTGTATTCAGGTTCACTTCCGCGCGACAACCGTTGAGCTGGTTCTTGCCGCGGGTGATCTTGACGGCGCCGGTCAGGGCCGCCGTTCCCGACGTCGCGTCATACACGCCGCGGGCACCGCGAACCTCCTCCTCCGCCGTGACGACACGAACACGGTCGAACGCCTCAACGCGATCGAGCGCCGTTTTGCCGTCGGCGTCGTCGCGCAGGTAGGCGACCAGCACATCGGCGCGAATTCTTTTATCGCCTTGTATCGCCTCGGCGTTGCCGCGCGCCACCAGCATTCGCTTGGCTTGCCAATACTCGACTTGTTTCTCAGCCGTCACTTGTCCGTCCTTGCCGA
>JAHCKI010000126.1 GCA_026125865.1 Rhodospirillales bacterium | reverse complement strand
GATACCACTTTCGGTGCCGAACCAGCGGCTGATATCAAGAGCGGCGCATCGAACGACGGGTTTCGCTTTGGTGTGTTCCCGTTCCTGCCGCCGTTGTCTCTCGATCGCGCCTTCTCCCCGATCATTGCGAATCTGAGTTCGGGTCTCGGTACGCGGTTCCACCTGCGAACGAAGAATCGATTCGAAGAATTCTGGCAAGCCCTCTCCGACGGTGCGTACGATTTCGCGTTCCTACATCCGTTCTTCTATGTGGAGGCGGCCGACCGGTATGGCTACAAGCCGGTCGTCCGGCTGCGTGACCCCCTTCGGGCCGTCGTCATGGAAGGAAGCGCTTCGCGCCGTAACGGGTTGCACGACCTCATGGGTGGAACGCTCGCCCTGCCGCCGAAACTGGCGGCGATCAGCAAAATTATGGAGGTGGAACTGAAGGATGCGGGACTGAGACCTGGCATCGATATCAACCTGCGTTATTACCAGTCGAAGATGTCCTGCCTGCATGCGGTCGCCGTTGGCGATGCGGATGCGTGCGCCGTTCCGCGTTTCGCCCTCTCGCATCTGAGTTCGGAACGGCTCAGTGAATTGCGAATCCTTTACGAGACGAAACCTGTCAGCAGTGTGCTGATTGCCGCGCATCCGCGTGTTGCCGAGGTCGATCGCAATCGTCTGCGGGACTGGATTGTCGCCTGGCCCGAGACGGAAGCAGGTCGCGACATTCTCGCCAAGACCGGCTGGAACGGGTTCGTCGAGGCTCACGATCGTGACTACGACGAGATCCGGCACCATGAGTCAAGGTCGCAGCAAATGACTGGGCAACCTTAGGGCGGCCGACCATCATGTCGCTCAAGTATCGTATCGCCGTCACCATCCTGGTTCTCCAGGCGGTCCTCATCGCCGTGCTCTTGTGGTTTACCCTCAACCATTCAATGAAAGAGGTTCGTCGACACACGGCAGCATCGGAGAAATTTTCGCTGCAATTGATTGCCGATTTAAGCCGTTCAGCCTTGGTAACGGAAGATTACGCCGAAGTTCAAAACTTCATTCGAGCCTCCCTCAGTGACCCCCGCATCGTAACGGCGATTGTCGCCGACACGCGAAACAGAGTAGTCATGGCGACCCTCCCCGAGTTCATCGGAAGGCCTTTCCCGGAGTTGAACGGCGACGAACATCGGTACTGGCGCACCACGACGATCAGGGGGCACTCCAACCGCTTGGGCATACTCGCCGTCGAGTTTACCGACGACGCGCTGGTTGCCGCTTACAGCGAGACTACCCGCCTCGGTGTCATCATTGCCGTCGTGGGGATCGCTTCCATGGCGATCGTCGGTATCGCCATCGGATATGTTCTGACACGCCGGCTGCAAGTTCTCGCCGACGCCGCCGACAGCATAAACGCGGGCGACATGAACGTTCCCTTCGTCGTCAAGGGCAAAGACGAAGTCGCCCGACTGGCCCGCGCCTTCGATCGCATGCTTCAGCGTCTGGAGGACAGCATGGCGGCGGTCACGAGGGCCCGCGACCTGTTGGTCGCGCCGACGGAGGCGATGTCACAAGGGTTTGTGCTTTGGGATGTCAACGACCGGCTTGTTCTCTGCAACTCACGATTTCGCTCATTGCTCAAGGAGATCGATGAACACATTGCCGTTGGTCTCGAGTTTGATGACATGGCGGGATGGTTGCGTCCTCACATCGTCGCTTTCGAAGGCGACGCGATGACGTCGCGAGACTGGCTCGCGCGCCGACGCGCCGGCGGCCCTTCGACACAGTTCGTCATCGATCTCTGTCTTCGTTCGAAACGATGGGTCAATATTCGCGAATCGCGCACGCGGGACGGTGGAACCGTCGCGATCTGCACCGACATCACCGAAGACAAGATGCGCCAGCGCGCGCTTTACGCCAGCGAGCGGCGTCTTCGAGAGATCATGGCGTCGGTATTCGACGGCATCATTACGGTCGACAGCAACGGCCTGATCGAAAGCGTCAATCAGGCGGCGATACGAATGTTTCGCCGCTCATCCCTCGATATTCTCGGCAGACCCATCGGTGATCTGTTAACGACCAGTGTCCGTTCGACACAGAACAAGGGTTCCGCGCGCGGAATGTCGCTGACCGAGTTGACCGCCGCGCCCATGCACACCCTGCGTGAAATCGGCGGCATTCGCAGAGGAGGCGAGGTTTTCCCCATCGATATTTCGGTCGCGAATATCGAGATTCAGGGGCGGGCAACCTTGATTTGCACCGTCCGCGACATCACCGACCGCAAGGCGGCCGAACGCGAAATCATTTTCCATGCGACCCACGACACGTTGACGAGCCTGCCCAACCGCACGCTGTTCGATGATCGACTGGCGACGGCGATCAGCCACGCCAAACGATCCGGGGAAACCCTTGCCCTTGCCTTCCTCGATGTTGACCGTTTCAAGTTGATCAACGACATGTTGGGCCATCCGGTTGGCGACGCCGTGTTGATTTCGGTGGCGCGGCGTTTACTCAGTCAACTGCGCCGGTCGGATACCGTCGCCCGTCTCGGTGGGGACGAGTTCATCATGCTACTCCGTGACGTTGACAACAGCCGCAATGCAACCTCCATCTGCCAAAACATCGTCGAGGCCATGCGTCTACCCTTTCATGTCCTCGATCACGACCTTCATGTCACGGTCAGCCTCGGCATCAGTATGTTTCCGTTGGACGGCGAAACCCCGGACCTCTTGCGCAAACATGCCGATGTCGCGCTGTACCGCTCCAAATCGAGTGGCAGAAACCAGGTACAGCTCTTCGCGTCCGACATGAGCGTGGCAAGCGATCGGCAAATGACCATCGAGACGGATTTGCGCCAAGGCCTGGCCCGGCAGCAATTCCAATTGTTCTATCAACCGCTTATTGAATTGCACACGGGGCGTATGGTGGGCGTTGAGGCCCTTGCGCGCTGGCAGCACCCCAAGCTTGGCGTCATCGCCCCTAGCCAGTTCATTCCGCTTGCCGAAGCAACGGGGATCATCTCGCCCTTGGGCCTATGGATCTTTAGAACCGCCTGCCTTCAATGGTGCAAATGGCGAGACCTGTCCACGCCACCATTGCGAATGGCGATTAACCTGTCGGCACGTCAATTCCGGAACACCGCTCTGACACAGCAGATCGCTGACATCATCGCGGAAACAGGCGTCGACCCCGCGTCAATCGAATTCGAACTCACCGAAAGCGTCCTCATGCACGAAAGCGATAATGCCAGCGACGCCATTCGGGCGTTCCAATCGATGGGCATTGGCATTGTTCTCGACGATTTCGGAACAGGCTGTTCTTCACTCAGTCACATCAAGAGTTACCCGATCCGGCGGATCAAAATCGACCGATCCTTTGTCGCCGATATCGAGCACAACGAGAACGGCGCCGCACTGGTCAAGGCGACGACAACCATGGCCCAGTGCATGGGTATCGGCGTCGTCGCCGAGGGTATCGAAACCGCCGGTCAGGCCGAAATCCTGCGCAGCTTCGGCTGCAACGAAGGACAGGGCTTCCTAACCGGGGAACCCGTCACCGCGGAAGAAATAACGGCCATCCTCTGCAGTTCGGCGGGATTGGCGGACGCCGATGCGGGCATGACGGAGCATGGCCGCATTGGAGACCTTGCCGTCGGCGCGCCGCCACTGAGGCTCGTCACGCGTCAGTAGCCGTTCGGGCACGTCCGTTGCGGCGAATATCACCGCGCCGACAGGTCTTCGTCGTCGGCGTCGTCGACAACCGGCTTCGGCTTCCGTGCAAACAGGAGCACCAAATAACCGAGCACGGCGGATAGAATTGAACCGGTGATGACGCCGAGACGTACCGGCGCCTCGAAGTCGGAATGCTCCCAGGCGAGCCCGCCGATGAACAGGCTCATGGTGAAGCCGATGCCGCAAAGTAGCGAAACGCCGTACAAATGCGCGTTGGTCGCGCCGCTGGGCATGCGGGCGAGACCCAAGCGGAGCATCAGCCACAAACAGGCGAAGACGCCGACCTGTTTTCCGACGAAAAGGCCGGCGGATATGCCGATCTTTACCGGTTCGACAAAGCTTTGCACGCTGATGCCGGCGAACGAGACCCCGGCGTTGGCGAACGCGAATACCGGCAGCACGAAGAACGCGACCCACCGGTGAAGACCATGCTCCAGATGCTTGAGCGGAGAGTGTCCGTGCTCATCCGTCGCCTTGAGCGGGATCGTCATGGCGAGCGCCACACCGGCCAAGGTAGCGTGAACGCCTGACTTCAACACCGCCACCCACATGAGGACGCCGAGGAAAACATAGGGACCGGTACGGGTCACGCCAAAAAGATTGAGCGCGATCAATAGGGCGAACGCGACACCGGCTATGCCCAACGCTTCCATGGAAAGTTGTGCCGTATAGAACACGGCGATGATGATGATTGCCCCAAGGTCGTCGAAAATCGCGATCGCGGTAAGGAGGATCTTCAGCGACAACGGAACCCGGCGGCCCAGCAACGCCAGAACCCCCAGCGCGAAACCGATGTCGGTGGCCGCCGGTATCGCCCAGCCGTTGAGGTTCTCGGGGCTTCCCATATTGAACGCGGCGTAGATGAGTGCGGGAACGATCATCCCGCCAATGGCGGCGACCCCGGGAAGCATGGCTTGCGAAGGCGTTGACAGCTCGCCTTCCAAAAACTCGCGTTTGACTTCGAGACCGACGAGAAAGAAAAACACGGCCATGAGACCGTCGTTGATCCAGAGCAAAAGCGGCTTGTCGATATCGACGGCGCCGACCCTGATTTGCACAGGCAATTCGCGAAACGCCAAATACACATCGTCGGCGGGAGAATTGGCGACAAGCACGGCAACAGCGGCCGCAACGACCAGGAGGATGCCGCCGGACGCCTCCATCCTGAAAAAGTCGCGCAAGGCTTCCATCGGCGTCATCCCTCCATCCAAAAGGAACGGTTCCGTATCGCTCATACGCGGTGGCGCGGAGCGACAAGTCCGATGGTTGGTATTAGTCCCTTTTCGGGGATGCCGAAAGTGTCGCGTCAACCGACAATGTGACAGCCGCCATCGATGTCCGTGGCTTCGCCGGTGATCAGTCTGTCGCCAGGATCGCCGTAGCCATGTCGACGTCTTCGATGCCGGCCAACGCGCCTCACAGGGGCCACGAACCAAAAACTACACGCTCAGGCTGCATTGGCCTCACCCTAGACGCGAAGCGTCCACTTCGTGCCCGACAGGCTCAAGGTGAGATTCCGTTTTTTAAAAGGGGAGTTGCTTTAACTTGCTAGCGTGCGTTGAGGAACGCAAACTCCCCGATGCACGGGCTAGAGAAAATGCGATCAGGTCAAGGCGCCGGATCGCATAGGTTTGCTCTAGAAAAAGCAAAGAGGAGACCCACGATGGGACACTGGCTTCGCACTTCCTGCCTGATCATTACCCTGTTGACGGCAACGCAACAGGCCGAATCGGCCGGGGAATCGGCGCCGAAGGATCCCAAGACGGCCTTGCATGTGACCGTCTACAGTGACGGACTGGGCATGATCAGCGACCACCGCACGGTGGTCCTCACCGACGACCGTTCCGAACTGGCCTTCGAGGGAATCAGCCGCGAGATCATTCCGGCGAGCGCGTTGCTCACCGCCGACGGCAACCTCAGTGTCCTCGCCCTGGACTACGACTTCGATCTGTTGACGCCGGAGGCGATGCTGCGGCGCGCGGTGGGGCAGGAGGTCGGCGTGGTGCGCACCCATCCGACCACCGGCGAGGAAACCGTGGAACAAGCGACCGTGCTCAGCGCCGAAAGCGGCGTGGTTCTGCGCTATCGGGATCGCATCGAAACGGGTATCCCCGGGCGGCTGGTTTTCGACAAGCTGCCGGCCGACCTTCATTCGGTGCCGACGCTGGTGGCGACCGTGGATTCCGGGGCCGGCGGCGGTGGTGCCCGCTATATCGATGTCAATCTGAGCTACCTGACCAATGGCCTGACCTGGAATGCCGACTACGTGGCGGAGGTCAACGATACCATTGATCTGATCGATGTGTTCGGCCGCGCGACGCTCACCAACACGACCGGGACCGATTTCAACGATGCTTCGCTGACCCTCGTCGCCGGCGATATTCGCCGCGTCCAGCCGCCGGTGGTGGCGCGAGCGAAGGCGATGATGATGGACCGTGGCGGTGTCGCGGCCGAGGCCATGGCGGCGGCGCCCATGCCGGAGCGGGAGGTGCTTGCCGACCTTCACGCCTATCGCCTGCCCAACCTGGTCTCGATCGACGATCGCGAGAGCAAGCAACTGGCCTTGCTGGCGGCGACCGGTTTGACCTTGGTCCGCGAGTTCGTCAGTGAAAACCAGGCGGCGGTCTATCATCCGCAACATGGCGAGAGCCGGCCGCAGCACGCCACCGTGGTGCTCAGTTTCGACAACGCATCGGGCAAGGGCCAAGCGCCGCTACCGGCGGGCACCATCCGCGTCTACAGCCGCGACACCCACGGTGTCCGCCGCCTGCTTGGCGAGGATCGCGTTCCGCACACGCCGGTCGGCGGGTCCGTCAAGATCACCCCCGGCCGCGCCTTCGACGTGACCGTCAAACGCACGCAGACCGACTTCGTCCGCGCCGGGCTTCCGAGAGACGTGTTCGAGAGCGCCCACCGCATCGACATCCGCAACGCCAAGAACGAGGCGGTGACGGTCAAGGTGGTCGAGCGCATGACCTCGGACTGGCAAATCCTGGAAGAAAGCGCTCCCCACGAAAAAGAAGCCGCCGACAGCGCTGTCTGGCGCGTCCCGGTCGGCGCCGGAAGCACGGCCGAAATCACCTACCGCGTGCGGATACAGTAAGGGGCAGAATTCCGGCG
>JAHCKI010000125.1 GCA_026125865.1 Rhodospirillales bacterium | reverse complement strand
CGACTACATGTTCGAGGCGCTGCAAGCTGCCGACGACCGAGTGGTTGCCATTGACCCGCAAATCGTCGCTCAGGACGCGCGGCGCTGCGCCTACACCTTCCAGGCAGCGCACCAACTCATTTCTGATCATGATGGCCGGGGATTCGGCCCAATAGTCGTACGGGTATTCGCGCAGTTCGTTCGATTGACGGGCATCCACATAGAGGATGGGGCGGCTGATCAGCAGCCCCTCCGCGCTGGGACGTTCGACCACGATGATGTCACCGAAGGGCTGCTTCGCCAGCGGCGTCTCCGGCGCCGTCACCACCATTCTAAAGTATCGGTCGGTCGGCACGGCCGGTTGCACGCACGCAGCGACGAAGATCACAAGCAGCAATGCCGGTACCGGGAACAACGAAAACGGACGGGGGAAACGGCGGTTTCGAGTATTCGGCGGCATCGTTATCGGCATGGGCTTATCTCGTTCTGTCACGGTGTCGGGCCGCATCCGGCGGGGTTGAGCCGCCAAGGAGGAGTCCGGGGTTCTGTCTGATTTGTCGACTGAACTCATTCATGTTGCGCGCCGTGCCTTCGATGTTGCGGTTGATGGAGTCGATATCGCGGGCGATCGCGTCGAGCACATACCGCAAACTATCGATGGATCGGTCCACGTCCGCACGATTTGAGCCGACGAGAGCGTCCAGGGACGTCGCCAGGCCGTCCAGCTTGTTGGTCAAGCTCACCAGCCCGCTCGACGCGACGTTCATATTGCCTAGCATTTGTTCAATATACTGCCGGTTTTCCGTTGAGGTCAGCTTCTTCACCTCTTCAGCGGTATCACCGAGTGTCGTCGTAAATGTCTTGATCTGATCGACGATTGGGGGGAGTTCGCCTTGCATGAAAACGGCGAGTTGTTTCAACTCGTCAAAGGTGGGCTTGACGCTGCCTCGCAGGATTTCTTCGAGGACGGCGGTAAGGGGGGCGACGGTATCGACCAGGGTTTCAGCTTTTCGCCACAGGGTCTGGGAGTCCTGGCTTGCGATCACTCTGACACCGTCCAGCTCACGCGGCGTGTCCTCCGTGGCTCCCTCGGTTTCGATGATGCTGATCACGGATGCCGCCAGCAGACCGTTGGCGACGATGTGAGCTTCGCAATTGGCCGGTAACGACCAGTCGGACTTCACTTCGAATTCCACACGAAAACGGACCGGTCCGTCTGTTTCCGATTCACCGAAGAGAGCGGAAGTGTCTTCACGATCGAGACGGTTGAGGGCGGTGACCTGTCCAACCGGAAACCCTTCGTAGAGCACGTTGGTGCCGGCGGTGAGGCCGCTGACGTTTCGGAAAATCGCGATGTAGGCGATGGTGTTGCTCGTCCATCCCTTGAGCCAGACGAGTGAAACGATAAGGCCCGCCAGCACCGCAACGACGAATGCGCCGACGACGACGTAATTGATTTTGCTGCCATTCATTGCGAACTCCCCGTCATAGAACCATCGACGGATTGTCGCCGGTGCCCGTCAGTCGCCGCAAATAGTCATCGGGGTCGATGGTGTCGTCCTGGGGGCGGCGGTTCAGTAGGTTTTGAATGCGCTCGTCGGTGTGGTTGCGCAACTGTTCCGGCGTGCCCGAAAACAGCACGTCGCCCTGATCCAGAACCGTGATGCGGTCGGCGATCTTGAATGCGCTGTCGAGTTCGTGGGTCACGACCACGATCGTCATGTTCATGGCGTCACGCAGGCCGAGGATGAGATCGTCGATCGCCGACGCCACGGCCGGATCGAGGCCAGCCGACGGTTCGTCACAAAACAGGATACGCGGGTCCATGGCAATGGCGCGGGCGAATGCCGCGCGTTTGATCATGCCGCCCGAAAGCTCCGACGGCATGAGCTGCTCGAAACCGGCGAGACCGACGACCTGAAGCTTCATTCTCGCCATGATCCGCATTTGCATGGGATCGAGATCGGTCAGTTCGTACAACGGCAGCATCACGTTTCGTTCGACGTTGATGGAACTGAACAAGGCGCCGCCTTGAAAGGCCACGCCGATCTTCTTGCGCAAGTCGGCCAGGTGCGCGGTCGTCGCCGTTCCGAGATCGACACCGAGAACGCGCACGGTCCCCGACGTCATGTGCTCGAGGGCGAGAACATGCCGCAGCAGCGTGCTTTTTCCCGAGCCGCTGCCGCCCATGATCACCATGATTTCGCCTTCGCGTACGTCCAAATTGACGCTGTTCAGAACCTGGCGGGATCCGTAATGGGCGACCAAATCCCGAATCTCGATGATGTTTGCTTGATTGCTGTTGGATGCAGCGGACGTCATCGGCCTTCCTCACCGCGTCGTCACGAAGACGAACACCATATCGGTCACGACGATGGCGGCGATGGATTGCACGACCGCGCGCGTGGTGCAACGGCCGACGCCTTCGGCGCCGCCGGTAACGAGTGTTCCGTTGACGACGCCGATCAATGCGATGAGCATACCGAATATGGCGCTTTTGCCGAGACCGTGGATGACATCATCGGGGGTCAGGATTCGCCCCAACTCCTCCGCGTAGGAAACCATGCTCATGCCCAAATCCATGCCGACGAATACACCGGCCGCCCACAGGCCGACCACGTCCGAAAAGAACGTTAGGGTGGGGACCATGACGACACATCCGAGCAAGGCCGGCGCGATCAGAAAGCGGACGGGATTGATGCCCATGACGCGCAGCGCGTCGATTTCCTGATTGATCTTCATGGTGCCGAGGCGGGCGGCGAGCGCCGAACCGGATCGCCCGGCGACCAGGATGCCGGTAATCAGCGGCGCGAATTCACGTGTCATCGACAGGGCGATACCGATGGTCACACGCGACTCGGCGCCGAAGGTGCGCAGGGTGTAAATGCCCTGGATCGCCAGCATGACGCCGATAGTAGCGGCCAGCACGCCGATGATCGGCACCGCGCGAATGCCCACATCCATCATTTGCTGAAAAATGGAGGCCGGTCGGACCGGTTGCCGTTGTCCGTGACCGAACAGCAACCAGTAGAGGGATTCGACGAGGAAACCGGCGCTCATGCCGATTTCCTCCAAGCCGCGTGCGACGCCGCGACCGATGCGCTCGAGAAATCGGATGGTAGGGCTTCGCTCGAATACCGAGGTCATGGAAACGCCAACATGGGTTATCGGAATCCGGCCAATGCATCACCCAGAGTTGGATACACCCGGAAGACCTTGTCCAATCGCGCCAGTTGCAATACGCGCAGCGCGGCGTCGCTGATGGAAGCCAGCACCAGATCGATGCCGTTCTTGCGCGATCGCTGCAAGGCTTCGACGAGAGAGGCGATCCCGGAGCTGTCAATATAACCCACCCCCGACAGATCGATGATCACCGGCCGTTTGTGTTCGACCGTTTCCAGGAGAATCTTTCGCACCTCGGGGGAGCTTTGAAGGTCGACATCACCACTCAACGACACGACAATTCCTTCGGGCTCGATTTTGACTGTGTGTTCCATGTTGGCCGTTACCTGATTTTTTTCTCCAAACGCAAGAGATTGCCGCCGCCGGGTGGTGACGGAAGAAAGCGAACGTCGTCGAGACATTCTCGTATGAAATGGGTGCCGAGACCACCGGGGCGAAGGTTGGAGAGGTCACGGGGGCGTATCCTCTCGGTATCGACCGTTGGGGCAAAATCCCGTAGCAGCACCACGATATTGTCTCCCTCCCGAGACACGGTTGCGACGATTTTCTCGCTGGTATCACCGCCATAGGCGTGTCGTATTATATTCTGACACGCTTCATCCACCGCCAGGATCAAGTCTCCGGCGGCGGTCTCGCTCAATCCGCAATCGATTGTCGCCATGGAGACGGCATGGCGGATCAGCCGCAGGCGATCGGCGCGGGCCGGCACGGTCAGGACCGCCAGCAAGGAGTAATCCGCGGTGTCGGCGTTTTGCGCTTCCGTGGTCGGTGCGTCGGGTTTCGCCTCCGCTTTCAGTCGGCTCGTGTTCGATCGGGCCGTGTTCGATCGGGCATTGGCATTGAGACGATCATCAATCGCCAACAAGGTGACATCGTCACGTAACGGTCGTCCGCCGCCAGCCAACAGATCCGTTACGGCCGTCAATCGCTTTGCTGCGGGCAGATCGGCGGAGTCACGCAGCATATCCAATAGCCCTTCGACGTGGAGCATTGTTCCGTCGGGCCGGTACCCCTCGGTTATGCCGTCGCTGAAAACATAGAGCGTTCCGCCGTCAAGATTGAGTTTGACCTCCGGAATGTCCCCGTCGGCCCTGGTGAAGGGTTGGATGCCGAGCGGTGGCGTCTCGGCTTCGAAAGACGTGAATTGGCCATCCTCGCCTTGAAGCACGGGGGGCTGGTGGCCGGCGTTGGCGAGCACGACTTCGCCCGATGCCGGGTCGTAAATCCCTCCCACCATGGTGACGAACATGCCCCGGGTCGCCGTTTCATGGATCTCGGTGTTGATGCGCGCCAGCAACCGGCCGGGACGGGGAGTGGCTTTTCCGAGGCAGCGAAAGATGCTGGACGTCTTCGCCATGAGCAGCGCGGCGTTCATGCCCTTCCCGGACACATCGCCAAGGTTGAAATAGATGCGGCCATCCGGCAACGTGAAGTAGTCGTAGAAATCACCGGAGATCGCGCCGGCCGGGATATTGATGCCGTGGATTGGAAAGGTTTCGTCCTGGGCTTCCGGCAACAGGCTGCGTTGGATTTCGGCCGCGAGTTCCAATTCTCGACGGACGCGTTCCTGTTCCAACAGCGCTTCCGCGAGATGGGCGTTGAGGATCGCCAGCGCCGCTGACGACGACATGGTTTCAAGCAAGCGGAGATCGCTGGTGGAGAAGCGGAAATCCTTACCCTTCTTGTTGACCAGTTCGATGGCGCCGATGCGCTCGGCGCGCACACTCATCGGCGCGCAAATGATGGATCGCGTGGTGAAACCCGTACGTCTGTCGACGCCGCGAAAGAAATCCGCGTCCAGCTCAACGTCGCGGACCAGTTCACCGCGATTGGTTTGGACGCAGCGGCCGACGATGCCCTGGTTGCTGGCGAGAACAAGGCCTTCGATGTCGGTGGCGCCCGTGCACGCCGTGCAGGTCAGGGTCTTGCTGCTATCGTCTAAAAGGAAGAGGGCGCCGCTTTCGGCTCGCAAGTAGTCGGTTATGCGAACCAACGCCAAGCGCAGGGTCTTGTCAATGTCGCGTGAATCCGCGAAATCACGGCCCATGGTCGCCAGCAGTTCGACCGGATCGAAGGTGGTATCGCTTGCCGGCGTCATCGAGATCGCGTCGGTGTGGCCTTCCTGTTCGTCCATGGCGCGAATATGGCGTGAAAATGGCGTGCGAGCAAACACCACCGGCGCGATATCAATCGTCGCCGTTTAAATGTGGCTGATCGACGGGGTTACGATTCAAATACCGGCGCCGAACCCCGTTTCGTCGGGATTGATGGGATGGGGGGCTCCCACCAGGTCGCGATAGCTGTGCCACGTCGCGTAGGCGAGAACGGGTAGAGCGACGGCCAAACCCAGACAAGCCGTGGCGATGCCGCACACCGTTATGACGCCGACCATCGCCGCCCAACCGAACATCACCTTCCAATTGGCGCGGACGGCAAGGATGCTGGAACCGATGGCCGTCACCACGTCGATGGGGCGATCGAACATCATGGGGATCGATACGGCGGTGACCGTGAAAATCGCAGCCGCGAAACCGGCGCCTATCAGCGTGCCGATGCAGATAAGCACAGCGCCGGGGATCGTGAACGGAACCTCCATGAGGAAGTTCTCAAGCGGCGGCGGTGCTTGATTGAAAACGATGGCGAACAGGAAAATGGCGACTTCGATCCATACAAACCAGATCACCAGTAAAATAACACCCATGGCCGACAGTTGGCCGATATTTCTTCTGAAAGCGGAAAGAGAGGCGCTCAACGTCAAGTCTTCGCCGGACTCAATGCGTCGGCTGACGTCGTAGAGGCCGACAACCAGGATCGGCGTCAGCAGGATAAAACCGCCGGCAAGGGGCAAAACCAGGGAGCCCAGCCCGGAGGCGATCAACCCGAAGGACAAAATGAAGCTGATGACGGAAAAAGCACCGCCGTATGTCAGACTGATGGTGGGGGTGCGCAGAAAGTCCTGCCAACCGGCGGCAAGCCAGTGGCCGGAGCGATCGACGCTGATCTTGTTGATCCCCACGGGGAGTCTATAGGCCTCGACGTCACTATCTGTCATTCGCCTTCTTCCATTGTCGTTCTGCGCGCTCAAAAGTGACATTACCGTCATTGCCAATAGGGGATCGAAGCCCGGCGATGACTCGTTCGTGCCACTCACGTACCACCGAGTTTGGTTTGCTCGTCAACGGCGCGAAAGCGGAATTGCGTAGCAACCGTCAGTCCCTTCAAAGGGCCCAGGAGGCCAATCGCGCCGAATACGGTTACGGGTATCCAAATGAGAGCATGGAGCCATAACGGCGGCTGCATGATAGTTTCGACAAGCCATGCCAAGCCGACAACGCCAAATCCCAGAATGAAAATTCCGGCCACCGCCGGCGCATCACCGGCATCGTGGCCGCTGAATTCGAGCCCGCAAATCTGACAGCGGTCGGTAATCTTGAGAAAGCCGTCAAAAAGCCGTCCCTGGCCGCATCGCGGGCAACGGCCACGAAGGCCGGCCATAAGGGGGTGAGCGGTCGATGGACCTTGATACGCAGAAGTCATCGCCGCTCACGCCCAACCATTATCAATGCATGGGACCGGAATAGCCGGCGCTACCCCACCAGTAGACGCAGGTGAACAGGAACAGCCAAACCACGTCGACAAAGTGCCAGTACCAAGCGGCGGCCTGGAAGCCGATA
>JAHCKI010000124.1 GCA_026125865.1 Rhodospirillales bacterium | reverse complement strand
CAACCAGTTGTCCGGTTCCTCGACCTGATAGCCGTTCTCGATCCGCTGTTTGAAGATTCCGTAGTCATAGCGAATGCCATAACCGAAGGCCGGTAGCTTGAGTGTGGCCATGGAATCGAGAAAACACGCGGCGAGTCGGCCGAGGCCGCCGTTGCCGAGCGCGGCGTCAACCTCCAAGTCGCGCAGGGTGTCCCAATTCAGTCCCACCTGATTCATGGCCTCGCGGCAGGTGTCTTCCATCAGCAGGTTGATGACGTTGTTGCCCATGGCCCTGCCGATCAGGAACTCCAACGACAGGTAGTTGATTCGCTTGACGTTCTGGCGGTGATAGGTTTGTTGCGTTTGAATCCATCGACCGACGAGACGATCTCGGACGGCCAGCGCCAACGCGTGATAATTGTCCTCCTTGGTGGCGGAGTACTGGTCCTTGGCGAGGGTAAAATGGAGGTGGAAATTGTAACTGCGTACCAAACTGTCGACGTCGATGCCGGTGTGATAGTCCGCGGTCATGGTGTCAACGGCGGTTCCATTCTTTGCTCCGGCGCTTTTTTTCGCTGGCATTGTAAAAACCTCCCCAGTTCAGCCTACTGCTCTATGCTGTATTGCGGCCTGCGCCGCCGAAAGAAGTCGTTTTCGACCGATTGATTTGGTGAGCCTCTTTATGAAGCCGCGGGGACCAGAAGTCGATGGGCAACAATCGGGGCAAACCGTTTTCTCAATTCCTTTGAAGCGTTGTCCTCCCAGCATCTGTAGCAAACGCACCAGGAAAACGAAGTGGAAGTTTGCTGCGGCCGATGGCGAACGAACGTTCTCCTGGTCGGCCGATGTCGGGGATGGCGCCTCGCTGCGTATCTTGTTTTCAACGGCGTACCATATCGATCGGCCGCCGTTGTCACAATTCTATTACGAGGAACCCTTTGCCGGGAACCCCAATGAAGCGACGCCGCTCGACATTTTCGTGTTCCGTCCGACACGGTAGTTCATTCCGCTGCCTTCACAGCGCTCAAATTACGGGATAGATAGAAGCCTCGGGTGGGGGCTCTCAGGACAACCGCCGAATTTGCCACCCGGACGGGTTTGCCGCCGAAGTTGAGAGGAAAAGGGCGATGGTAGGGAACGGTAAAGGCGACAGCGGCAAGAAGCCGACACTCGCGACTGCAAAGAAAGCAACGGGGGCCGTGGCTGTCGGCAAAAGCGCCGACAAAAGCGGCGAGGCACCGGTTTCCGCCCCCGATACCATGAGCAAGGCGCGGCAAACGCGCCCGTCGGCTACCGAAAAAGCTGCGCCGGCTGTGCGCAAGGCCGAAGCAGAGGCCGAGACAAAGGTGGCGGCGACGAGCGCGAAAACCGCGACACAGAAATCGGTTGAACCGGCCGCAAGAACCCCGAAAGTCGCCGACACCAAGCCGACGGCACCGGCCCCAAAAACGGCTGGAAAACCGATGACGCCTGCTCTTGCAGCGGTGCAGGCCGAGAAGGCAAAAGCTCCGGCTCCCGAAAAGTCCGCGCCCCCCGCAAAGGCTACCGTTCCGGAAAAAGCTCCGGCTCCCGCTGCGAAGCCGGCACAGTCTTCGAAACCGGCTCCGGCGCCGATACCTTTGCCGCCCTTGGCCAATGACGGCGAAATCGCCGCGATTGTGGAAGCCGCTCACGGCGATCCGTTCGCCTTTCTCGGCATGCATTCGTTGGGGGATGGTCACCCCATGGTCGTGCGGGCATTCGTACCGTCGGCCGTGTCCGTCTCCGTCGTCGACGTCAAATCGGGAAAATCGGTGGCGTCGCTGGACCGGATGCACGATGCCGGGTTCTTCGCCGGCGCCATTCTCGACCGCGACGAATGGTTTCCCTACCGGCTTCGAATCGAAGCGGAGGATGGTACCAGCACCGATGCGGAAGACGCCTATAGGTTTCCCTCGCTCCTCTCAGAAAAACAAGCAACGGCATTGGTCGAAGGTAATCTCCTCGACAGCTACGAAGTCCTGGGCGCGCACCCGACGACCATCGATGGCGTCAAGGGTGTTGCCTTTGCCGTATGGGCGCCGAAGGCGGCCCGCGTTGCCGTAATCGGCGATTTCAATGATTGGGACGGCCGCTGTCACGGCATGCGTCTGCGCCACGAGTGCGGTGTTTGGGAAATCTTTGTTCCGGGCGTCGAGGCCGGCCATTTTTACAAGTACGAGATCAAGGCCGCACCTGGTGTCCATCCCTTTGAAAAGAGCGATCCCTACGCATTCCAGGCCGAGCGTTGGCCGGGTTCGGCATCGACCGTTTGCGATCTGACCACGTATCGTTGGCGAGACAGAAAATGGATGGCCGGCCGCAAGGAATTTGCCAGCCGCGAGGCGCCACTCGCCATCTATGAGGTTCACCTGGGATCATGGAAGCGGGTTCCCGAAGAGGGTAACCGCTGGATGACCTATCGCGAACTGGCCGAGGATCTTCCTGCCTATGTCAAGGATCTGGGGTTCACGCACATTGAGTTCATGCCCATCAGCGAATTCAGCTTCGAAGGGTCATGGGGCTATCAACCCGTCGCCCTGTACGCGCCGACGGGACGTTTCGGGAGCCCGGAAGACTTCTGCTATCTGGTCGATCGCTGTCATCAGGTGGGCATCGGTGTCATCATCGGCTGGGCACCGACCCATTTCGCGGACGAACCGTACGGTCTCGGCAATTTCGATGGGGGCTCCTTGTACGAACACCCGGACCCCAAGCAGCAGCGCCACCCCCGCTGGCACACCCTCATGTACGACTATGGCCGCCCCGAGGTCGCCAATTTCCTGATCAGCAACAGCCTGTTCTGGCTCGACAAGTACCACGTTGACGGCTTGCGCGTGCATGGTCTGGCCTCGATCCTGTACCTGGACTACGACCGCGGCCCCGGCGAATGGTCGCGAAACCGCTTCGGCGGCCACGAGAACCTCGAAGCGGTGGATTTCGTCCGGCGGATGAACGAGGCCGTTTACGAAAAGCATCCCGGCGCCTTCACGATGGCGGAAGAGTCCTCGGGATGGCCGATGGTGTCACGGCCGACTTTCCTCGGCGGTCTCGGTTTCGGGTTCAAGTGGAACGAGGCGTGGTTGCATGAAACGCTGCGCTACATGTCGCGCAATCCCGTGCACCGAAAGTACTATCACGAAGAATTGACGCACGGACCCACGTTCGCCTTTCAGGAAAACCATGTCATTCCCCTGGCCCATACCGAAGTCGTGCATGGCAAGGGACCGTTGCTGGCGCGAATGCCGGGGAACCCGTGGGACAAGTTCGCCCATCTCAGGAGTTACTATGCGCTCGTCTATACCCATCCCGGCAAGAAACTGATGTTCATGGGCAATGAATTCGCGCAGGGGCGGGAATGGAACCACGAGATGAGCCTGGATTGGCATCTCCTGGACGAATGGATGCATGGCGGTATCCGGACATTGGTTCGCGACCTCAATCAACTCTATGTGGCGACGCCCGCGCTCTACGAACAGGACTGCGAGGAGGATGGGTTCGAGTGGATCGACGCCAACGATACGGAACAAAGCGTCATCTCCTATCTCCGCGTCGGCCGTGACAGAACCGGCATCGTCGCCGTCGTCAGCAATTTCACACCGGTCGTTCGCCACGGGTACCGCATAGGCGTTCCGGAAGACGGGTATTGGAAGGAACAGGTCAATACCGACGCTGAACGGTATGGCGGCAGCAACGTCGGCAATGCCGGTGGTGTCGAGGCGATCCACGAAGGAATGCACGGCCGCCCCTACGCCCTGAGCTTGACGCTTCCACCCTACAGCACCGTCGTGCTCCAGCATGTCGGCGAACGGCCGTCGGAGGGCGACGCCGAAGCGTAAGGCGAATGGCGCAAGGTCCGCGGAAACGGTGAGAGCCGACGCCGTTTCCGATTTGCGTGGCAAGTGACGCCCAAATAACGATACTATGGACGCAACGAAGAGTGTCGGTCACTTCGTTGGAGCCACTCCGACGCGGCGCCTTAGAGGCGCTCAATGATAAATACAATCGCTCCGCGACAGGGAGGAGCGCTGTGCATGAAATGTCGCTATGCGAGGGAATCATTCGCATCCTCGAAAAAGAGGCGCGCTCCCAGGGTTTCGCTCGCGTGAAAGCGGTCCGCTTGAAGGTTGGGGCATTTTCATGTGCGTCGCCCGAGGCCATGGAGTTTTGCTTCCGCGCCATCACCCGGGGAACGCTTGCCGACGGCGCCATTCTCGAGGTCGAGCGGACACCGGGAAAAGCATGGTGCATGAACTGCGGCGAGACGGTCACGCTCGCGGAGCGCTATGATTCTTGCCCTCAATGTGGCACCTATGAGTTGCAGGTGACGGGCGGAGATGAACTTCGGGTGACGGAACTGGAGGTCGACTAGGAACCAATGTGTACGGTATGCGGTTGCGGCAACACGGGCGACGCCACATTTAAAACCCCTCACAACCTTCGACATGATCACGCTCATGACCACGACCATCACCACGAACATGACCATGATCATGGCCATGGCCATGGGCACGCGCATTCCCATGCTCACCACAGCCACCACGTGCATGACGGGGCGGAGAGAGTGGGGAGCCTTGGGGCGGTACATGCGCCGGGAGTGAGCCACGCGCGCATCGTTCAGGTGGAGCGGGACATCCTCGGCGAAAATGACCGCCTGGCGGCCGACAACAGGGCCTTCCTGGCCAGTCAGCGGATCCTTGCGCTCAATCTGGTCTCCGGTCCCGGTTCCGGCAAGACAACCCTGTTGGTTCGCACCATCGATGATCTGAAGGATCGCTTTCCGATCGCTGTCATCGAAGGGGATCAGCAAACCGCGTTCGACGCGGAGCGCATTCGCGCCGCCGGTGTTCCGTCCGTCCAGATCAATACCGGTAAGGGGTGCCACCTCGACGCCCATATGGTCGGGCACGCCATGGAACGGCTACGGCCGCAGCCGCAATCGCTCCTGTTCATCGAAAACGTCGGCAATCTCGTGTGTCCCGCGGCGTTCGATTTGGGCGAGGCCGGCAAGGTGGTGATGCTGTCGGTCACCGAAGGCGAGGACAAGCCCCTGAAATATCCGGACATGTTTCACGCCTCGACACTCATGCTGTTGACCAAGATCGACCTGTTGCCCCATGTGCCGTTCGACGTGGACCGCTGTTTGGAGTATGCGCGTCGGGTCAATCCGGGGATCACCATGTTGCAGGTATCGGCCCTGTCGGGCGAGGGGTTGCCGGCTTGGTACGACTGGATCGAGCAAAACCGACTGAATGCAGGAGCGGCGACCGCAGCCGTATCGGCGGCCCAAGGATCATGATCCGAGTGATTGCATTCGTTGGCGGATCGGTCGCAACCGCTTGACCATGGTAACCGACAAGTACTTAGGTGACCTCGGCCCCGTAGAGGTGGTGATCCCGCTTCCGCGTCCCGCGCCGACGGTCCTGGCGCTGGGGGCGTTTCTCAAGAACACGGTGTGCCTCGCCGAAGGGGACAGGGCGCTGGTGTCCGCCAGTGTCGGCAACTTGGAAAGCGCCGAGGCGTTGCGGCAATTCGAGAACACATCGGCGGCGCTGCTTGCCATGGCGGGCACGGCTCCAGGCGTCGTGACCCACGACCTTCACCCCGATTTTCCCAGCACCCATATGGCCGAAGCGACGGCGGCGCAATTGGGAATCGAGGCGTTGCCCGTTCAGCACCATCACGCCCATGTGGCGGCGGTCATGGCCGAGCACGGCCTGGAAGATCCCGTTCTGGGGCTGGCGCTCGACGGTTACGGATTTGGTGATGGGGGCGAGATGTGGGGTGGGGAACTTCTGTATGTGGATGGCGAGGGCTTTCGACGCGTCGGCCATCTGGCGCCCCTGCGTCAACCGGGTGGCGACGCCGCCGCGCGGCAGCCATGGCGCATGGCCGCCGCCGCCCTGCATGCGCTCGGTCGCACCGATGACATCCCCAAACGCTTCCACGCGTTCGCCGGCGCGCCGGTCATCACGCAAATGCTCGAGCGCGGCTTCAATGCGCCGTGGACGTCGAGTTGCGGGCGTTTGTTCGATGCCGCATGCGGATTGTTGGGAGTCATGCCGGTCGCCGCCTTGGAGGGGGAGGCGCCCATGGCGCTGGAAGCTCTCGTTAGCGACACCGCCATCGATCCCCATGGCTGGCGTCTCACCGACGGCGTCCTCGACATGACACCGCTGCTGGCGCGACTGATTGATAGGGAGCCGGCAGACGGCGCCAATTTGTTTCACGGCACCCTAGTGGCGGCCATGACCGATTGGGTCCAGTGGGCGGCAACGACGTGGGACGTGCGCTGGATTGTGTTGTGCGGTGGTTGTTTCCTCAACCGGGTTCTGAAAGAGGGCTTGACCCGCGCGCTTCATGACATCGGCTTGTTGGCGCTTTCGCCGCGTCAATTGGGACCGGGAGACACGGCGATCAGCCTCGGACAGGCCTGGGTCGCGGTCATGGCCGACAATAATGGCAAGAGCAATAAGAACGAGAAGAAAGGGTAAAGGAAATGTGTCTGGCGATTCCGGCTCAGATCACGGAGATATTCGACAACGGAATGGCCAAGGCTGCCGTTGGCGGCATCGTCAAGGACGTCAGCCTGGCGTTGACGGAAGATATCAATGTTGGCGATTATGTCATTGTTCACGTTGGTTTTGTGTTGTCTCGACTCGATCCGGACGAAGCGCAGGAGACGCTGGCGCTGTTCGCCGAGGCCGGCGCCCTCGAACTGCGGGCCGAGGAAGAGCTGACGCGATGACGGTGGCCTACGTCGACGAATTTCGCGACCGCGAACTCGCCCGCACGCTGTCGACGGCGATCCGCGCCGAGGCGAATCCCGGGCGCGCTTATCATCTGATGGAATTCTGCGGCGGCCACACCCACGCGATTTTCCGCT
>JAHCKI010000123.1 GCA_026125865.1 Rhodospirillales bacterium | reverse complement strand
TGTTTCCACCGGCCGGCGGCGCCCGCTGGACAGCGCTGCGCCGGCAAGCGCTGGCCGACGGCATCATCGACGCGGCCGTGTTACGTTTGCTCGAAAGCCGGCGCCCGGCGGAACTCCAATCCCAGCCCTGGACCGACCGTCAGGTGGCCGTGGTAGACCGCGGCTTGGATGCGTTGGAGGATGAGGCGGACAGCTTGGGCGACACCATCACCATCGGCCACATCGCCATCGCCTGTGCTCTCGGCTATTTGGATTTCCGCTATCCCGACGATGGCTGGCGTGACGGACGGCCCATGCTGTCACGCTGGTTTGAGGCCATGTCAGCACGCCGGTCCGTTCACGAGACAGTACCCTACGACCCGAACTAACTATCGCGCGCGCCGATCGCCGACATAGTCAGGATCGATCGGCAGCTCTCAGGAACCATTTCCGGGGCCGGCGCGGCCGTATTGGTCGTTGAAGCGGACGATGTCGTCCTCGCCCAGATACCCTCCGGTCTGCACCTCGATAAGCCGCAAGGGCACCCGGCCCGGGTTCTCCAGGGAATGCCGGGTGTTGTGCGGGATGTAGGTGGATTCGTTTTCGGTGAGGTAAAAGCTCTCGTCGCCGCGATTGACCTTGGCCGTGCCGCTGACGACGATCCAGTGTTCGGCCCGATGGTAGTGCATCTGCAAGCTGAGCGCCTGATCCGGATTGACACTGATCTGTTTGACCTGAAAGCGCCCGCCGACTTCGATCGACTGATACCAGCCCCACGGCCGGAAAACACGGGTATGGATTTGATGTTCAACGCGCTTCGCCGCTTTGAGCGCCTCGACGACGCCGCGGACATCCTGGGAGCGATCCCTGCGCGCCACCAGAACCACATCGTCCGTGGACACGACGATCATGTCCTCGACGCCGACGGTGGCCACCAGCTTGCCGTCGCCACGGATGTAGCTGTTCTTGGAATCGATGGTGATCACGTCACCGATTTCAACGTTGCCATTGGCGTCATGATCGCTGATTTCCCACAACGCCGACCACGAACCGACATCGCTCCAGCCGATATCGGCCGGAACGATTGTGCCCTTGGCCGTTCGCTCCATGACGGCGTAGTCCACCGACTGGGACTCAATCTCGGCGAAGGCCTCGGCTCCCAATCTCAGGAAATCCAGGTCTTTCACCGATTCTGCGATGGCCCGGCGGCAGCCGGCCAGTATCTCGGGTTTCAGCGTCGCCACCTCGTCGAGAAAGGCATCGACAGGCAACATGAACATGCCGCTATTCCAGGAATAATCACCAGACGCAAGGTAGGATTTAGCTGTTTCGAGATCCGGTTTCTCGACGAAGCAATCGATCCGATAACATCCCTCGATGCCGTCCATGGCTTCACCGCGGCGAATGTAGCCATATCCAACCTCGGGCCCGCTCGGCGCAATTCCGAAGGTAACAAGAGACCCCTGAGAAGCCGCCAAAACCGCGACATCCACGGTTGCGCGAAAACCGTCGGTGTCTTCGATGACATGGTCGGACGGAAGGACCAGCATTATGGCGCGCGGGTTACGCTTGGCCAACAGCAGCGCCGCGACGACGATGGCCGGCGCCGTGTTCCGTGCCACCGGTTCGAGCACGATCGCCTCGGGTGTGACGTGAAGTTCCCGCATCTGCTCGGCGATCATGAAGCGATGTTCATCGTTGCAGACGATCAGGGGCGGAGCGAAGGCCGGGCCATGGACCCGCCGGACGGTCTCCTGGAGCATCGTATAATCGGAGGCGAGCGGAAGCAGTTGTTTCGGCCGCAGCGACCGCGACAATGGCCAAAGGCGGGTGCCCGCGCCTCCTGACAGGATCACGGGGTGCACGATGGCTGCCTGAGTCATGGCCACGATACCTTATGCCAGTAGTCGAAACGATTGACCTGTCGCTATCCCAAGCCGTTGGCGGCGACTGTTACACCAAGCCGTTGACGGCGGCCGGGACCTCTCTCATTCCTCAATATTGGAAGTGCTCAACACGCCAAGCTTTTCTAACTGATCGACAATGCGTTGCGCCGCCTGTTCGGCCGACCCCTCACCGCCATCGATCCTGATCTCGGGCGATTTCGGCGGCTCATACGGACTGTCGATGCCCGTGAAATTCTTCAGTTCGCCACGCCGGGCCTTGGCATACAGCCCCTTGATATCCCGTTGCTCGCAAACGGCGAGCGGCGTGTCTATGAACACTTCCAGGAATTCGCCGCGATCGAGAAGCTCCCGCGCCATTTGGCGCTCGGAGCGAAACGGCGAAATAAACGAGACGAACGTGATCAGCCCGGCATCGACAAACAACTTGGCCGTCTCGGCAACGCGGCGAATGTTCTCGACGCGGTCGGCATCGGTGAAGCCCAGGTCCTTGTTGAGGCCATGCCGGACGTTGTCGCCATCGAGAATGTAGGTGTGCTTGCCGAGGGCCGCCAAACGCCGCTCGACCAGGTTGGCGATCGTCGATTTGCCGGAGCCCGAAAGACCCGTAAACCACAGCACGCAGGGGACTTGCCCCTTGGCGTTCGCCCGCTGCTGTTTATTGATGTCGAGCGCTTGCCAGTGAATGTTTGTGGCGCGGCGCAAGGCAAAATCGATCATGCCGGCCGCGACCGTGGCGTTGGTCAGGCGATCGATCAGGATAAATCGGCCAGTGCCGCGATTTTCGGCATACGGGTCAAAGGATATGGGGTGATCGACGGCGAAATTGCAGACTCCGACCTCGTTCAGCTCCAAGGTCTTGCCGGCCTGCTTCTCCAGAGTGTTGACGTTGACCTTGTTCTTGAGGTCCGTCACCTGAGCGCTGGCGCTCTGGGCGCCGATCTTCAGGATGTACTTACGGCCGGGCAGCAGCGGGTCCGTGTGCATCCAAATGAGCTTGCCCTCGAACTGGTCCGCATGGGTCGGACGCGCATCGATCGCAGCCAGAAGATCGCCCCGACTGACGTCGATCTCGTTTTCCAGCGTCAGCGTAACGGCTTCACCCGCCGACGCGCTCTCCAGGTCGCCGTCGTATGTGACGATGCGGGCCACCTTGCTTGTAAAGCCGGATGCCGTCACGATCACGTCGTCACCGACGCTCACGGATCCGCTCTCGATCGTTCCGCAGAAGCCGCGGAAATCCAGGTTCGGGCGATTGACCCATTGAACCGGCATGCGGAAAGGCTTGCTGCTTGCCTCCTCCGCCACCTCGACTGTGGACAGGTATCCCATCAAGGTCGGGCCGTGATGCCAATGCATCCGTGGACTGATTTCAAGAACATTGTCGCCCTTTAGGGCCGAAATCGGGACGCAGACGACGTCGTTGAAGCCAAGCTGTTTGGAAAATGCCCGGTAGTCCCGCACGATCGCGTCGTAGCGTTCTTGCGAGTAGTCCACTAGATCCATTTTGTTGACAGCCAGCAAGACATGGCGGATGCCCATCAACGAGACGATGTGGCTGTGTCTCCGCGTCTGGGTCAGGACACCCTTACGGGCATCCACGAGAATGACCGCGACGTCCGCGGTCGAGGCGCCGGTTGCCATGTTTCGGGTGTATTGCTCGTGGCCGGGCGTGTCGGCGACGATGAATTTGCGCAAGTCCGTGCTGAAATACCGATAGGCGACATCGATGGTGATGCCCTGTTCGCGTTCGGCCTGCAGGCCATCCAGCAGTAGCGCGAAGTCGATTTCGCTCCCTTGCGTGCCGGCGCGTTTTGAATCCTCTTCGAGGGCTGAGAGTTGATCCTCGAATATCAGCTTGGAATCCCACAGCAAGCGGCCGATGAGCGTGCTCTTGCCGTCATCCACGCTCCCGCACGTAATAAACCGCAGCAGGCTCTTGGTTTCCTGCGCCTTGAGGTAAGCGTGGATGTCATCGGCGATGAGGGAACTTGTGGTATCCATGTCTCTCGTTTCCGTCAGAAATAGCCTTCTTGCTTCTTCTTTTCCATCGAACCGGACTGATCGTGGTCGATCATGCGGCCCTGGCGTTCCGATGTTCGGGTAAGAAGCATTTCGCGGATGATGTCGGGAAGTGTCGTCGCCTCGGATTCCACTGCGGCGGTCAAGGGATAGCAACCCAAGGTGCGGAAGCGCACGTGCTTCTTGGTCGGCGTTTCACCCTCGTCAAAGGGAAAGCGGTCGTCATCGACCATGATCAGCATGCCGTCGCGTTCGACCACCGCCCGATCCTTGGCGAAATAGAGCGGTACGATGGGAATGTCCTCCGCATAGATGTATTGCCAGATATCGAGCTCGGTCCAGTTCGACAGCGGAAACACGCGAATGCTTTCGCCCTTGTTGACCCTGGCGTTGTAGAGGTTCCAAAGCTCGGGCCTTTGGTTCTTGGGCTCCCACCGGTGTGTCCCGGTGCGAAACGAAAAAATGCGTTCCTTGGCTCGGGATTTTTCCTCGTCACGCCGGGCGCCGCCGAAAGCCGCATCGAACTGATACAAGTTGAGCGCCTGCTTGAGGGCCTCGGTTTTCATGATGTCGGTGTGTATGGAAGAGCCATGCGTAAACGGATTGATGTTCTCGCGCACGCCTTCCTCATTGATATGCACGATAAGGTCGAAGCCGTATTCAGCCGCCATGCGATCCCGAAATTCGATCATTTCCCGGAACTTCCACGTCGTATCCACGTGCATCAACGGAAACGGCGGCTTGGCCGGATAAAATGCCTTGACGGCAAGGCGCAGCATCACGGAGGAGTCCTTGCCGATCGAATAGAGCATCACCGGCTTGTCGAATTCGGCCACCACCTCGCGGATGATGTGGATGCTTTCCGCTTCGAGCTGGCGAAGGTGTGACTGCATGGTCGTGTCCTGGAATTGGTCGTGCGAAGTTGTAGCGATACGATGGAGGTAGCCGCCGCGTACGCATAAAGGCGTTGAGCGAGGCCCTGGTTTGAACAATCCGTTTCCCGATTGACACGCCAAATACGACGGCGCAACCCGGAATCCAATCTCTTGAACCTATCTTAAAACGGGAAGATGCGACAGTACTTTCTAGGTGAAAGCGTATTCATATAACAGCAACCGACCGCGAAAGTCCACAAGGCAGCAGTCGGTCGCGCTCGAATTCGGCTCAACCCGTTCCCGCCCCTCCTCTTCCGGCGCTGAAACGCGAAACCCCTTGCCAGCGATACCGGCAAGGGGTTCTCGAGCACGCGCAAGCAGTTATGCCCGAGTTGAGAGTGCGACAATGCGATCAGGTTCGCGAACCTGATCGCATTTCTTGTTCTACACGACGGGTCGAACCAGCTGCGAATTCTGGACCGGCGGTTTTTGCGAGTAGTCGTAGAAACCTTTGCCCGTCTTGCGGCCCAAGTATCCGAGTTGCACCAAACGGGTGAGCGTATGGGGCGGCGCATGGTGCTCGTGACGAACGTCCGTATAGATGTTCATCGACATGGCCTCGACCACATCGAGCCCGATATAGTCCGCGAGTTCGAACGGCCCCATGGGATGAGCGGCGCCGGATTTCATGGCATGATCGATGTCTTCAATCGTACCGGTGCCGCGTTCGAGCATGCGGATGGCGTTCAGCATGTACGGTGTCAGCAGCCGATTGACGATGAAACCCGTGGTGTCCTGAACGACGACCGGATCCTTCTTCACTTTCTTGCAGAAGACTTCCAGGCTCGTCAACGTTTCTTCCGATGTTTCGAAACCATGAATGATCTCGACCAGTTTCATCACCGCGGCGGGATTGAAGAAGTGAAGCCCGGCGATACGGTCGCGCTTGCTGCACACCGCCATCATTGCCGTTACCGACAAGGTCGAGGTGTTGGTGGTGAGGAGGGTATCCTCGCGACAACGAGCATCCAAGCGTTTGAACAACGCCTTCTTGGTCTCGATATCCTCGATGATGGACTCAATGACCAAGTCGCAATCAGCGACGGCCGCTTCGTTGTCGGTGACGGTAACACGAGCCAAGATCGCGTCTTTTTCGGCGGCTTCGAGCTTGCCGCGTTCGACGAGGCGGGCGAACCCCTTGTCGAGTTGCGCTTTCGGTTTTTCGACAGGGCCCGGCGTCGCCTTGACGGCCACGACCTCATATCCCGCTTGCGCGCAAACGTGCGCAATTCCCAGACCCATTGTCCCGGTACCGATAATGCCGACCTTCTTGATCTCCATGCTCTCTATCTACCCTCCCAATGCGGGCACAAAGGTGCCCCAAAACAAAATCTGTGGCCCAAACTTGCGTTTGCAGGCGCAAAACCCCAGCGTTGACCGTAAGCCTTGGTTTAACCTGTTCCTGCATAAAAATAAAGGGCATCTTCGCAACCGCGAAAGAATCGATCCGACCGATACATCGTGACCGCCGCCATGACCCGCACCATGGAACAGTCTGAAGACAAAAAATTCTTGCACTTCGTGCTAACCCTGTTTTTTGGCAAACACCCCCAAACATGACCATTTTGCTGCAGTGCAATAGTCTCGCAGAAGACAATTGTGGATATCACCGTCAATCCTTCGTCACGCGCGTTGCAATGCAGCAAGCGATTGGATAGGTTAACAGTTGAGGATCCTTGATGGTGACCCATCGGAGCGTGTTATGTTATGAGCCAAAAAGCTGCCGTCGCAGATTCAACCGGGAAAACGACCACAATAACAATAAAGAAGTACGCCAACAGACGGTTGTACAACACAGCAACAAGTAGCTACGTCACCCTTGACAACTTGGCGACGATGGTGAAGGCTGGTGCAGACTTCGTCGTTTATGATGCGAAATCTGGAGAAGACATTACCAGGTCTGTTCTAACTCACATAATCGTTGAAGAAGAATCAAAGGGTCAAAAGCTGCTTCCGGTCAGCTTTTTAAGGCACCTGATCAGCTTTTATGGAGATAGTTTGCAAGTGCTTGTACCCCGGTACCTCGAGCACACCATGCAAGCGTTTGTGCGCAACCAGGAACAGATGCGCGATTACATTCGCAGTACTTTCGGCGGTATTGTGCCGTTCGGCCAACTCGAAGAAATGAGCAAGCAAAATCT
>JAHCKI010000122.1 GCA_026125865.1 Rhodospirillales bacterium | reverse complement strand
CGGTCTGCACGTCCGACAGGGTCGGCGCCAGATAGTGCATGTCATCCATCGATTCGAAAACATTGGTATCGAAAGCGAGCGTCAGGCGGTGGGTATGCCGCTGCAGATCCTCGCCTTCGGGGATCGCGATGACGCGGCCGCGCGCCCAGGTCGTGGGCCCCTCGGCGAACTGCCGCTGCGGGCCGGCGCGCAGCACGGGGAGCGGCAGCCAGCACCCTTCCAGCAGCTTGAACGACTCATCCACCGAAACGCTGTCCCTGGTGGGGGAGACGGAAACGGAGGGATTGCCGGGATGCACATATTTGTCGGCACGGTCGTCATATTCGAGACGGGCGAGCGAGCATCCGCTCGACTGCTTCTTGAATTCGCCGGGCGGCGCCTTGCGCAGATCGAGGGTCAGTCCGAAGTCCATGAACTGAACGCCGCTGCGCATGATCAGCGTCGCTTGTTCGGAAAATTTAACGAGTTCCCCCAACATCACTAGCAATTCCCTGGAGGCGCCACGAGAAGCAGCGCTTTGGCGCGGACGCCTGGTTTCGACCTATTTTACGATTTTAACGCCGTACTTCGAGCCGTCATTATTGATACCACGACAACTCGCGCGACCCTGCTCGCCCGGCGAGCATTCAACACGCGAACTCTGGAACGTCGTTCCGTCCGGACAGCGGAAATCCTGGGTTTCCTGAATGACCAGTTTGCCGTTCTGCATCGACGAGCCGACCGGCGCGGTGCACGTCTGCTGTTTCGATCCGCGGCTGTACTTGAGATTGGCCGTGCCCTTGCCGTCCTTGAACTCGTACTCCAGTTGCACCGGATTGCCGTCGGCGTCCTGCAGTCCGGTGACCGAGCGCCAACTGCCGTCAAGGAATTTCGTCGAGCCCGCATTGGACGACGCCGGCGGTATCCGCAGCGGCTCGCTGGGCGAGGGCGGCGCCGATGTTGACCCATCGGGTGGCGAGGATGTCGGATCTTGCGGCGGCGGTGATATGTCCGGTGGTGGCGGCGTTTCCGTTCCCGGCGGCGGTGAAATATCCGGCGGTGGCGGGGTTTCGCCTTCCGTCGGCGCCTGCGGCTGCTCTTCTGGTGTCTCTGTCGGCGGTGTCTCCGCCGGCGGTGTTTCCTCCGGGGGCGTTACCGGTTCCTCTGTTGGCGGCGTCTCTTCCGCCGGTGGCGTCTCCTCTGCCGGTGGAGTCTCTTCCGTTGGTGGCGTTTCCTCGGTCGCGGGATCAGTGGGGGGCGTTACGTTTTCTTCACCTTCGGCGGGCACGTCGCCTTCGGTGGGTTTTTCGCCTTCCGTAGTGGCGCCATCCGTCGCCGTCGCATCTTCGGTGGCCGTGTCGCCATCGACGACAGCGTTTTCGTTCACGGCCGTTCCCCGATCGACAACGCCGTCGCGATCGATCACCACATCCCGGTCAATCACCGCGTCGCGATCCACGACTCGATCGCGGTCGACGACGGTGTCGCGATCAATGGTCCGTTCCTGATCGACGGTCTTGGTTTCCGTCACTTCGTCCCTGGGCTCTTTGGCGGGGTCCTCGACGACCGTTTCGATCGCCGGTGGTTCGTCCGGGGCCAATCCAAGCAGTTTGCGCACGTCGTGGCCGCACTCCTGCAGGCCGAACAGCAACAACGCCAACAGAAGAAGCAACAGCGGAATGAGCAGCAGCCACCACCACCAGGGCCAGCCGCGGCGGCGTTCCTTGACAATGACGGGCTGTTCCTCAACGACCACCGTTTCGGTTGCCGCCGCCGCCGCCGCTGCTGCTACAGCTGCTGCCGCGGCACCTCCGGTATCGAGATTACCGATGATGTCCTGGCCCGTGGAGGCGCCGCGTTCGGTAAATCCCCAAAACGTCATCACCGGTTGGCCATTGACCAGATAGACATGCTCGTCGCTGGGGATGCGGGTCGCCTGCGCCAGGAGTTTACCGAAAACCTGGCGCTCCGTATCGCTTTCGGCTTGCAGGTCCTGGCTTTTCTCTTCCAGTCGCTCGCGGGCGGTGAGGAGGGCGGCCTTGGCCTCTTCCCGCTCTTCCGGGGTGGCCGCCGACCACGGCACGACGGTGCCGTCAACGGGCGCGTACCAGTCGATGGTATCGCCGCGCTCGTTTTGCTTGGGAATAGCGAACATGTTGGCGACATCTTCGCCCAGTTGCCGCCGCATGGCTGCGCGTAGTTGGCTCGCGGCGCTATGAACCGGGTTGCCGACGGCGCCAAGCGCGTGAAAGTCCTTCAAGCTTCCGCTTCGCAGCAATGATCCGCTCATCGCGCGTCCGTCTCTCCCGTCATGTGGTACCCGACGATGGGTTGTTTCATGATATCAATGAACCGCCGGTTGCTATTTTTCTTCTCTACTGCCCTTAATAGTTGGGTAGGTCGGAATAGCCGACAGGCGTATTCCGACGTATGAAGACACCGAAACCCATGCGGCGGATTACGCTGAAGCTAATCCGCCCTACGCGAGCTATGTATATCAAATCTTTGCTCACGTTCCTATCTCGCCATTGTTCACGCCCGGGGCTATCGCAGGACTTCGCCCGGTCACTTGCAGTGGGCCGGTTTCTGCGCCTCCTTCGTCGCTTGTTTGAGCATTTGTTCGAACGCCATGCCGCTTTGCGGCGTCAGCACCCGGCCGCCGGTGGCGCGGGCGAGGCAGTTCGACGCTCCGTCGCCGGTAATGTCGACGACATTGATCTTCATCTTCGGCTTACGGGCTTTCAACGACTGTGCAACGGAGCATGGATTGCCGCCGCACGTATCCTCGCCATCGGAAACGACGACGATGATTGCCGGGGCGCGAACACCATCGACCATGGATCCGGCCTGGGCGATTCCATCGGCGAGAGGGGTCTTTCGCATGGGCTGAAGCCCGTTCACCTTGTTATACAGGTTCGGCCGCTGGGCGCCGGAGAAGAATCCGAGGTTGCTGGCTCGGGGACAGTCCTTAAGAACCACCATGCCCACGTCGACATCGCTCGGAAGGTCACGTACAACCTTATTCACGGCGCTTTTCGCTGACTGCAACCGGGACGGACCACCACCACCCCGCATGGCACTACCGGGAAGTCCCAACAAGCCGCCCAATATCCCTTGCATGACGTTCTTTGAACTCATGTTCGCCGGGAGCTGCATGCTACCCGAGGAGTCCAGGACCACGGCCATGTCTGGGGCTTCCTCCGGTTGGCGTTCGCCGGGGCAGGGTGGTAGCGAAGAGGGCTGTTTCTCGGGTGGCTTTTCGGCGACCGGCGGCGGCTTTCGTTTCTCTTCTTCCGCTTTCCGTCGCCGTTCTTCATCGGCCTTGCGTTTGGCATCGGCTTCCGCTTTCCGCCTTTCCTCTTCCTCGGCCTTGCGGCGCTCTTCCGCTTCCGCCTTGCGCCGGCATTCTTCCAGCGCCGCCGCCAAACGCGCTTCCAACGCGTCGATCTTTTCTTCTTGCGCCTGTCCTTCCGCGACGGCGGCTTGCACTTGTTGCTTGAGGGGGCACAGCTCCATCAGCCGCGCCAATTGAGAGTTGAGGGCGAGCAACCGCTGCAGCATGTCCAATTCGTCGCGCCGCGCCGCTTCCAGGTCGCTTTGCAGGCCGCAGCGCCGCAGCCGTTCGCGCAGATCGGCCTCCAAGGCGTCGATTCGTTCCCGCAGATCGACCTCTTCTTCTTGCGCCGCTTTCAGAAGGCCTTCGTAGTCGACCCAGGGCGGCCATCTTAAATCTCGGAAATACCACCAAGCGCCAACGGCGAGGGCGACGACAAGCGACAGAACCAGCATCAGCCACAGCCACCATGGCAATCCGCGGCGGCGGTCGCCCAGTGGCGTTTCCGGTGGCGGTTCGTCGGGCGGAACACCCCCCGCCGCTGCGGTGATAGGAATGCCGGCGGGGGCCGCGCCCGAGGCCGGCTGATGGCCCCAGAACGTGATCACCGGTTGATCGCCGACGGCGTAAACGTTGTCGTCGCTCGGGTAGCTCAAGGCCCGGCGCAGCGGCTCGGCGAGATCGGCGGCGCCCGGATCGACGGTGGGCAGGCGGTCGGCCAAGTCCCGGAGCGCCGTCAGACGATCGTGGAGCAGGGTACGCGCCGCCGTCTGCTCCGCCTCCGGCAAACTAGGCAGGGGCACGGGCTGTCCCGCCAGATCGGAGTACCATTCCACGTAACGCCCGTCGGCGGTCGCCACCGGCGCCGCCAGCAGCGACGCGTTCACCTGCGGCAAGTGACGCCGGATCACATCCTGAAGGCGTTGGTGTTCGTCGGCCGATGCCTGACCGTCCATCACCAGCGGCACATAGGCCGATGGGTCAAGGCGGGCGATACGCAGCCGATTGACCATGGGATCCCGCTTACCGGTTGATGTGTCCCATCCTATACCAGACGAAAAGAAAAACGACTCCTCGTGATGGCGATTCCGGCAAGTTTGATGAACGCGCCCATTGGGCGACCGGACAGAGCAATCGGTGGGTGAGGATCGCCCTTGCCAAAAAGATGCGTCAAAAAGTTTCCGCAACTGTGACGGGCATCACACGTTAAATTAGAGTATTTTGCTATACAACAACCTGTCAGGGGCTCTCCCCCCCACTCCTGACTTCCCCGCATGGGGCGCCGGGCCGCCAAGGCCCGGCATTCCCACGCCCTCGCTGGTATCTCCGTTTCACCAAGCTCCATTCTCGACCGCACGGCTTCGAACACCATTGAATGCCATTGTGTCGCTTCCGTTTACGAATCATTCAGGCCTAGCCGATAGACTTGCGCCTTGGGTTTTGAATGGGCGGTCCGGACGCTGTCGGCCGCTCGTTGCTTCGGTGTTGTCGATCAGAGCGGATTTGCATCAGCACGATCGATAAGGTTTTCAGGTTGCTTGGGCAGGATGACGAAAGATGTTTCAAGATCAACAAGCTATGGCGAATTGTTTGGAAGCGTTGATTTCGCAACCGGATGGGAGCCTTGAAATCGACGACAACATCGCCCCTCCATTCCCCGGAAACGGCCCATCCTTCCCCAAGAACGGCAAGCAACGCGAAACGTCACGGTGCACGACACCGGAAATCCAAATCATCCTCGATGGCCAGCCCTATGGCTCGACCAACTGGAGCATGGGGGGCATGGTGGTCGAGAACTATACCGGCCGGCGGGCCACCGGCGCCCTGTTCACCATCGACAAAATCCGCTCAAAGGAAGGCGTGATGACGTCGGTCCGGATCTGTTCGCGGGTCATCCGCAATGACGTTCAGAATCGGCGTCTTGTCGTCAGCCTTCTGCATATGGACGAACGCGCCCACGAATTGTTGAATCATTTCATGGAAGAACGGGTTCGTCGCTTGCGCAAGCTTCGCTCGACGGAAAGCGCCCCGGTTCACCAAGTCCACGACGAGCAAGAGAGCGCCGCCGCGGTTTAATCGGCGGCGTTCAACCTGGAAAAACCGTCGGCGAGGTCCGCGATCAAATCGTCGGGATCTTCGATACCACAGTGGAGGCGAATGCAGGGGCCTTCGTGGGGCCATCGGGTCGTTGTCCGCGCATGGCGGGGATTGAACGGCACCACCAGGCTTTCATAGCCGCCCCAACTGTATCCCATCGCGAACAGGCGGTATCCGTCGAGCATGGCCGCCAGCGCGGCTTTGCCGCATGGCTGCAGGACGATCGACAGCAGCCCGTTGGCGCCGCTGAAATCCCGTTTCCAGATGTTGTGGCCGGGCGCGTCGGGCAGTGCCGGATGAAGCACCGCGATCACCTCCGGCCGTGTTTTCAGCCACTCAACCACTTTTGTCGCCGTCTCGTCGTGCCTTGCCAGTCGAACGCCGAGGGTGCGGAGGCCCCGCAGCGCCAGATAGCAGTCGTCCGGACCGGCGGCCGTGCCAAGCAACGCGGTGGTGCGTTTGGCCTGAACAAAGGTGTCCTCGGTGGTGGTGATCAATCCGAGCATGACGTCCGAATGGCCCACGATGTATTTGGTGGCGGCCTGAACGGAGACGTCGATACCGTGGGCAAACGGTTTGAAGGTGACGCCGGCGCTCCAGGTATTGTCCAGGATTGAAACAATTCCATGTTTGCGCGCCGTCGCGGTGGCGGCGGCCACATCCTGGACCTCGTAGGTGAGCGACCCCGGCGATTCCATGAAAACGACCCGCGTATTGGCGCGGACGTGGGGGGCGATGTCGGCGAGCGGGTCGAAGTACGTGACCTCGATGCCGAGGCCGGCCAGCACGGTATCGCAGAACCGGCGCGTCGGGAAATACACCGAGTCCGTTACCAGCGCGTGATCCCCTTGCTTGAGAAAGGCAAGCAGGGCGGTGGTGATGGCCGATAGGCCGGACGGCATGGCGATGCTGCGATAGCCGCCTTCGAGAGCGGCGACCGCTTCTTCCAGCGCGAACGTCGTCGGTGTGCCGCGGCGGCCGTAGCGTGTGCCCTGATAAGGCGTGCGATCCGCGTCTTCGAGGGCCGCCAGGGTCGGGTAGACGATGGTCGAGGCATGATAGACGGGAGGGTTGACGATGCCGTGATTGGCAAACGGATCACGCCCGACGCCCGTGAGCAGGGTGTCGATAGTGCGCGCCGACTCCTCCCCGGACTCAGGGTTCGACGGGAGTGTCATCACGATTTCCCCATTCCGCCCAGGAGCCGTCATAGACGGCGGCGGTCTTGTTGCCGAGGAGAAACGCGGCCAGCGCCGTGTAGCAGGCGGTGACGCCGGAGCCACATGTCGTGATCATCGGCTTTCGCCAGTTGACGCCCGCGTCCTCGAACGCCCGCGCGAGGTCTTCGGGCGACCGCCACAGGCCATGGCGATAAGAATCGACGAGGGTTGCGGCCGGGATGTTGGCGCTGCCGGGGACATGGCCTTGTTTTTTCACGGGCCGGGGTTCGGGATCGGATCCCGCGAAACGGCCGGCGGGCCGGGCATCGATCACTTGTTCGCGGTGCTTTGCCAGATTGGCGAGAATATCGTCGATGCCGCGGACAAGCGCGGCATTGTGGCGCGCCGTATACTGGGCGCGGCGCGGCGCCGGCGGTTGGTCGCTGAC
>JAHCKI010000121.1 GCA_026125865.1 Rhodospirillales bacterium | reverse complement strand
AGGCGCCATCCTGCCGGTATACGATGAACTGTACAAACAAAACGCGATCCGACACGTTCTGGTGCGCCAGGAAGGCGGAGCGGTGCATGCGGCGGAAGGCTATGCCCGCTCGACCGGAACGGTCGGCGTCGTGTTCGTCACCTCCGGACCGGGTGCCACCAATGCCGTGACGGGTTTGGCCGATGCGCTGATGGATAGCGTGCCGCTGGTGTGCATATGCGGCCAGGTGCCGACGCATCTCATCGGCAACGACGCCTTTCAAGAGTGCGACACCACTGGAATCACGCGTCCGTGCACAAAGCACAACTATTTGGTGAAGAGTGTCGATGATTTGGCGCGGGTGGTTCACGAGGCATTTTATGTGGCACGCAGCGGCCGTCCGGGGCCGGTGCTCATCGATCTGCCAAAGGATGTCTCCCAAGGGATCGGTCTCTATCAACCGCCGAAGAAGGACGGGCATCGCACCTATCGGCCACGGACCGAGGGTGACAAGGAGGCGATCAAACAGGCGGTCGCGATGATGGCGGAGGCGAAGAAGCCGATCATCTATGCGGGCGGTGGTGTCATCAACTCCGGTGATCGCGCCTCGAAGCTCCTCTCAGAGTTCGTCGATATCAGCGGCTTCCCCTTCACCTTGACCCTCATGGGCCTTGGTGCCGTAAGGGCGTCCCATCCGAACTACCTGGGCATGGTCGGCATGCACGGAACCTACGAGGCGAACATGGCCATGCACGACTGCGACCTGATGATCGCGGTCGGCTCCCGCTTCGACGACCGTGTAACCGGCAGGCTCAATGCGTTTTCACCGAATTCGAAGAAGATCCACATCGATATCGATGTGTCTTCCATCAACAAGAATGTGATGGTGGACTTGGGGATCGTCGGTGACGTGGCGTCCGTGCTCGACGAAATTCTGAAAGTGTGGAAGACGAGTGGCGTCAAGCCGAAGAAAAAGGCCTTGGCGAACTGGCACGAAGAGATCAACCAGTGGCGGGCGCGCGACTGCCTGGGATTCCGGCAGGAAGGCGACATCATCAAGCCGCAATACGCCATATCCCGGTTGTTCGAACTGACCAAGGATCGTGACGACGTGTTCATCACCACCGAGGTCGGTCAACACCAGATGTGGGCGGCGCAGCTCTATGGCTTCGAAAAGCCGCGCCACTGGCTGACATCGGGCGGCCTCGGCACGATGGGTTACGGCCTGCCGTCGGCAATGGGCGTGCAGTTGGCGAATCCGGGCGCCCTGGTTGTCGATGTCGCCGGTGAGGCCTCGTTCATGATGAACGTTCAGGAGCTGTCCACCATCACCCAATATCGCCTGCCCGTAAAAGTGTTCATCCTCAACAACGAGTATCTGGGCATGGTGCGCCAGTGGCAGGAGCTGCTGCATGGTAGTCGCTACTCGCAAAGCTACATGGAGTCTCTGCCCGACTTCGTGAAACTGGCCGAATCCTTCGGAGCGGTGGGATTGCGCGCCAACAAGGCGTCAGAGGTGGACGATGTCATCAAGGAGATGATCGCGACCGACAACATGGTCATCGCCGACATACGGGTCGACAAGATGGAGAACTGCTTCCCCATGATCCCGTCAGGTGCGGCCCACAACGAGATGTTGTTCGGCCCGGCCGATCAGGCCGCGAAGCCCATCTCGGAAGAGGGCATGGTTCTCGTATAGCCGGGCGGCGACGGGCGTCACCGCGACACACCAAGCACATCAATCCACCCGGATCGACGGCTCGCCGGGAGCGTCGATCCGGATTCGGCCCTAGGAGCAATCACCGTGATCACTCAGCCCTCTCAAAACGAACGGCACACGATCTCCGTCCTTGTCGACAATGAACCGGGCGTCCTGGCCCGCGTCATCGGACTGTTTTCCGGGCGCGGCTACAATATCGAAAGCCTGACGGTAGCCGAGACCGATCCGGACGGCCATGTGTCCCGCATCACCATCGTGACTTCCGGAACACCCATGATCATCGAGCAGATAAAGAACCAGCTCGGGCGTTTGGTGCCGGTGCACAAGGTCGTCGATCTCACGGTCGAAGGTCCCGGAGTGGAGCGGGAACTGGCGCTCATCAAGGTCGCCGGTGCCGGCGAAAAGCGGGTGGAGGCCCTCAGGATCGCCACCATTTTCCGCGCCCGCGTGGTCGACAGTACCAACGAATCCTTTGTGTTTGAAATCGTTGGCCGGACCTCGAAACTGAATGCCTTCGTCAGTCTGATGAGGCCTTTGGGCTTGGTGGACGTGGCGCGAACGGGCGTCGTCGCGATCGCGCGGGGCTCCACGGCGATCTAGCGGTTGTCGAAATTCGCGGTTTTCGCCGGATTGCGACTTCAATCTGACTGCACGGTGCGTCGACCCTTGAGCCATGCAATGGTTGCTGTGGACACGATGCACTGGTGCGGCGCCAACATTGTTGTTGACAACGGGCCGTGATCTCTGGCTTTAGTTGAGGTCGCGATCACTTCGCTAATTCCGCTATGTGGTTTTTAGTGTTTCGTCGTGGTGAGGTGGTTGACGGACGGTCCGGGGCAGCATCGAACGCAGTCGAAGACATGAGCATGTATTCGCCAGAGATTGCCGAAAAGGCGCGCGTCGTTCGCGATGCAACGCCCGTGCTGCATCCGGTCGCATGGTTGCTCGACCTCGGAATCCTTCGACTTAGGTGCCCCTGAGCTTGCCTGGTCGTCCCCATTGAGTGGGAACCGGTAGTTCAGGGGAGCAATGTATGAGTGTACGTTCGTAACGCCTTTGCTTCGAAGGACTTTTTACGATGAGCAACGTATCGGATCCGAACAGGATCGTCATTTTCGACACGACAATGCGCGACGGCGAACAATCGCCGGGCGCCTCGATGAATCTCGAAGAAAAGCTGCGGATCGCCCAAGTCCTTGAGGAAATGGGCGTCGATGTTATCGAGGCCGGTTTTCCTGTGGCCTCGCCGGGCGATTTCGAGGCCGTTCGGGAAATCGCGAAAACCGTCAAGAGGTCGGTCGTCTGCGGATTATGCCGCGCCGCTCCCGGCGACATCGAACTCGCTGCACAGGCCATCAAGCCGGCGGAACGGGGCCGAATCCATACTTTCATCTCGACCAGTCCGCTGCACATGAAACACAAGTTGCAGATGGAGCCGGACGCTGTCTATCAAGCGGTGATCGATAGCGTGCGGATGGCGCGGCGCTTCACCGATGACGTGGAATGGTCGTGCGAGGATGGCTCGCGGAGCGAGCACGATTTTCTGTGCCGCTGCGTCGAAGCGGCCATCGATGCCGGCGCCGGTACCATCAATATTCCGGACACTGTCGGTTACGCCATTCCCGAGGAGTTCGCCGCGCTGATCCAAATGTTGCGGGACCGCGTCCCCAACATCGACAAGGCGGTTTTGTCCGTCCACTGTCATAACGATTTGGGGTTGGCGGTGGCCAATTCGCTGGCCGCTGTTCAGGCAGGAGCCCGTCAGGTCGAGTGCACCATCAACGGTCTCGGTGAACGGGCCGGCAACGCCGCCATGGAAGAAATCGTGATGGCGATCAAGACGCGTCACGACTTGATGCCGTACTCTACGGGGATTGAGTCGGAGTTCATTACCCGTGCTTCGCGGCTGGTGTCCGCCGTCACCGGGTTCGTGGTGCAGCCCAACAAGGCCATCGTTGGCGAAAACGCCTTCGCCCATGAATCGGGCATCCACCAGGACGGCATGCTGAAACACGCCGGCACCTATGAAATCATGACCCCGGAATCGGTGGGGCTGAACCGGTCGAAGTTGGTTCTCGGCAAGCACTCCGGAAGTCACGCGTTTCGCCAAAAGGTGAAGGACCTGGGTTACGACCTTGGCGACAATGCCATGAAGGACGCATTTCGCCGCTTCAAGGATGTGGCCGATGTCAAAAAGGAAATATTCGACGAGGATATCATCGCACTCGTGGATGACGAGGTTCTGCGCGTCAATGACCGTGTCAAATTGATGTCACTGGAAATCGAATGTGGCACCCGAAAATCGCACGCCACTCTGCAGCTCAGTGTCGACGGCGAGGAGAGGGGGTGCGAGGGAAGTGGCGACGGACCCGTTGACGCCGCGTTCGGATGCATAAAGCGTCTCATACCCACCGACGCCCGGCTGCAGCTCTATCAGGTGCACGCTGTGACCGGCGGTACCGACGCCCAAGCGGAGGTGACGGTGCGACTCGCCGAGCACGGCCGCACCGTCAACGGCCGCGGCGCGGACACCGACACCCTCGTCGCTTCCGTCAAGGCATATGTAAACGCGCTCAATAAATTACTGGTGAAACGGGAAAAAATAGCGCCGTCGGCGATGTCGGCATGATTTCCACACCAGGAGTTTCTTGGCGCCGTTTTTTGCGCTAGAAGAGGCGGCCGACCGGATTTCATCCCAGTCGGCCGTTATTTCTGTTCGTCGTCAACATCCATCCATCAAGGCAAGCGAGGGTCGATGTTCTCTCATCTTTTCGGGTTCCTGTCCGCCGACATGGCGATCGACCTGGGAACCGCGAACACGTTAGTTTACGTCAAGGGCAAAGGCATCGTCCTCAATGAACCCTCGGTGGTGGCCATCGCCGAGTTCCGGGGTCGCAAGCAGGTTCTGGCCGTTGGTGAAGAAGCGAAATTGATGCTGGGGCGTACGCCCGGCAACATCCAGGCGATTCGGCCGTTGCGCGACGGCGTCATCGCCGATTTCGAAGTCGCCGAGGAAATGATCAAGTACTTCATTCGCAAGGTGCACAACCGGCGAAGCTTTGCCAGTCCGCTCGTCATCGTATGCGTGCCCTCGGGTTCAACCGCCGTCGAGCGGCGGGCCATCCAGGAATCGGCGGAAAGCGCCGGCGCCCGGCGCGTGTGGTTGATCGAGGAGCCGATGGCAGCCGCTATCGGCGCCGGCTTGCCGGTCACCGAACCGACGGGGTCAATGGTCGTCGACATCGGCGGCGGCACCACCGAGGTCGCCGTCCTGTCCCTGGGCGGCATCGTATACGCGCGCAGTGTTCGTACCGGCGGCGACAAGATGGACGAGGCGATCATTGCCTATATCCGCCGCAACCACAATTTGCTGATCGGCGAAGGTAGCGCCGAACGCATCAAGGAAGAAATCGGCTCGGCTTGTCCACCGGAGGACGGCGACGGTCGCACGCTGGAGATCAAGGGCCGCGATCTCATGAACGGTGTACCGAAGGAACTGGTCATCAGCGAGCGACAGATCTCGGAAAGCCTGGCCGAACCGGTCGGTGCCATCATCGACGCGGTCAAGGTCGCCCTTGAGCACACCGCGCCGGAATTGGCCGCGGATATCGTCGACAAGGGAATCGTTCTTACCGGCGGTGGCGCCCTCCTTGCCAATGTCGACTATGTCTTGCGTCATGCCACAGGGTTGCCGGTCTCGATCGCGGATGATCCGTTGTCTTGCGTGGTTCTCGGAACGGGACGCGCCCTTGAAGAAATGAAGCGGATGAAGAACATCCTGATAACGATGTACTGATTTGACATGGCTTGTTTGTATTGGGCGCGTCCCTGCCTTACAGTTGAGTGGACGGCCCGTACCTCAGCGCAACCGTGTATCGGGCCCTACCGAGACCATCAGCAAACGGCCGCGGATTGACCGAACGAACCCGATCCGAACACCGCACAGCCAGCGCCGTAAAAACATTGGCGCAGCGTTTCGCCTACCTGGGCCTGATTCTGACCGCCGTCGGCCTGATGATGCTCGGCAAGGTCGATACCGTGTTGATGGAACGCCTGCGGCTCGCGTTCGTCGACACGGTAGCGCCGATCCTGAACCATTTGTCGGCGCCAAGCGATGCCATCGCCAATGGTCTCGAAGGTATTCGCCAGTGGGTGGCCGTACGCGATGAAAATGCCCGCCTGCAAACCGAAAACCAGCGCTTGCTGAAGTGGCAAGCCGTCGCGCTGCGTCTTGAATCGGAAAACATGGCGCTTCGGCGCCTCCTGTATTTCGTTCCGGGTCCGCAGGCTCGATACGTTTCCGGGCGAGTTATCGCCGATACCGGCGGAACGTTCGCGCGCAGCCTGTTGCTCAACGCCGGAACCGCCAATGGTGTCGCCAAGGGAAACGTGGTGATTACCGGCGAAGGACTGGTAGGGCGCATTGTCGGCGTCGCCCAGCACACCGCCCGGGTACTGCTCATAACCGATCTCAACTCGCGCATCCCCGTCGAATTCTCGCCGTCGCGCACCCGGGCCCTTCTGGCTGGCAACAATGCCGATGAGCCCCTGTTGATCCATATCGGGTCTGACGTGACCGTCTCCGTGGGTGATCGCATCTCCACATCCGGCGATGCGGGCGCCTTTCCGCCCGGCCTTCCCGTCGGCGTCATCTCTTCGATCCAAGAGGGGGTTATTCGAGTCAGGCCGTTCGTGGATCGAAGCCGCTTGCAATATGTGAGAGTCGTCGATTTCGGCCTCAAGGGAATGCTCGGTCCACATACCGTCAAGGCCGACAATGAGGCGCCGGAGAGCACGTCGAAAACAGATGGCGCAACCGCCGTCAAGACCAAGGACGTATCGTCGAGGGGAGATCGATGACCGTCAAGCCGACGCTTTGGTCGCGTATGGAGACGGCGTCCCGGCGTATGACTCCGATCGGGCTCACGGTGCTGGCGTCGTTGCTGACCGTCGTGCCCGCCCATGTCCCGGGGCTACAACCGGTCGTTCCAATTCTGCCGATCATCATGGTGTTTCATTGGTCCTTGTATCGCCCTGATTTGATGCCGGCGGCAGCGGTTTTTGTGGTCGGTATGCTGTATGATGCTCTGATCGGCGCCCCCATCGGCTTGCATGCCGTTGTTTTCGTCGCCGTCCATGCGGTTGTCGATACGCAACGTCGATTTTTCGTGAACAAGCCCTTTGGTATCATCTGGCTTGGTTTCGCGGTCGTGTCGGCGGGGGGGCTGGGGGGATCTTGGCTTCTAGTATGTATTTGGAATGAACAGTTTGTCAGCCCTAATGCCTTGATGTTTCAATACCTGGTGACTTTGGGCTGTTTCGCGTTCGTATTCAGGCTCCTGTTTGGTTGGCAACGCCTTGTTTTGAGACAAACTTGAGATGTATCGGGACCAGGATCGCCAGAAAACATTCA
>JAHCKI010000120.1 GCA_026125865.1 Rhodospirillales bacterium | reverse complement strand
ATATTGGCGGCTTCCACGCCCTTGAAGCGATAGACGAACCAGCCGTCCTTTTCCGCGGTCATCGCCACGCCGGGCCAAGGCGTTCCGTCGCCCGCCGGACGCATGTCCCAGTAGTGGATATGAACGCTGTCCGCCCAATCGGCGGGTTTCTTGAAATGAACGACAAGGTTTGCCATCGCGGTGTTTCCGGAATTCAGGAAGAGGGAAGAAAAGAGAGAAGATTTAGGGAAACACAGGCGGCGCCGGCCACTATTCGCGGCGCCGCCTGTTCAAAGGATTTACGCGGAACGCAAATCGAGGTTCAAGCGAGACGCCAGAGTTTCCAGATATTGCCGCTCCGCCTCGGTATCCACATTGATGGCTAGCGTTGACGCCGTCAACACCTGAGCCGCGGTCAAGTCATCGGTGACATCGGCCACCAGGGCGTCGATATCGAGGGGCGCCGCGATTTCTTGCTCGATGAAGGCGCGTTCCTCGGGACCGGCCCCGGCCGCTTCCAGTTTCTCCACGATTGCTTGCAACTCTTGTTGGTCGATCTGACCGTCGGCCTTGGCCGCCGCGATCATGGCCCGCACCATCAGCATCGCCTTGGATTCCAGGTCGCCGGGATCGGCCTGTTCGAATGCCGCCACAGCCTGTACCGGACTGGGGGTCGAGCCGCCCCGGCCCATGTTGCTGAGGAGTTGCGATGCGAGCCCGCCGAGCAGCGCCATTCCCGCGCTGCGGCCGACACCACCGCCGGCGCCACCGAACAATCCGCCGACCAGTTGACCGAGCATACCGCCACCCGCGGCCGACGAGCCTTGCGCCCCGCCACCCAATACGGCGCCGAGCATGTCACCAAGGCCGCCACCACCACCACCGACGCTACCACCACCGCCGCCGAGCAGACCGCCCAACATGCCGCCGAGGCCGCCACCACCACCGATACCGCCGGCACCACCGCCGGCAAGACCCGACAACAGCGAACCGAGCGGGTGTCCACCGCCTTGTTGGGCACCCATTCCGCCGCCGCCCAGCAAGCCGCCCAGCCCGCCGAGATTGCCGCCACCGCCGCCGCCACCGGCAAGACCGCCCAAAATGTTGGCCATGGGAGAGCCCCGTACACCGCTGGTCATCATCGCATTCAACAAGCCGCTGACATCCATCCTACTCCTCCTTCGAAAAGTTGTTTTTTCGCTAAACGAGATTGATCGCGATTCGGCAATTGCCGATTCCGTTTTGCAATCGGGGAAGTTTTCCCATGACGGAAGCGCAGCCGCAAGCACGGTTTGGGCAGTCGCTTGCCAACCGTTCTCGATCCCGAGGCGACAAGCAATCGTCCAGGAGAAAATACAGTCAACGTCTCTTCAAAATCGACAACGGGGGAACCCAACAACACTCAAGCGACTTATTCCGGCAGTACCTTGTTCAGCCACTTCAGCATACAGCTTGCGACGGTCTGCCACTCCGGGTCCAGCATCAGGGCATGGGGCATGCCGGGGAAGATAACCGCTTCGGTTTTGTAGGCCTTGGCCGTGACGTCAACGCCGCCGAGGCTGACGAACGGATCCCGATCGCCCGAGAGCACCAGCACCGGCGTCCTGGTTTTCGGCGTCGCCGGCGGCAGGTCCAGTCCCATCATGTCGAGCACGGCCAGGTGGGATTCCGGCTCGGCCGGTGGCAGAACCTTCCGGATATAGTCGTCTGGCGTATCATCCCGGAACAGCGCGCGTTTCGCGCCAGCGAGTGTTGCCGTCTTCGGCCCCAAATTCTGCATGAGTGTCATCTGCCGAGCCAGGAGCGGATTGGTCAGCGCCATGGCGATGCCGCTGACCAGGGTTCCATGTGGAGGTCCGGACGCCAGCAGCACGGCGGCGGGTGCCGGCCCGATATTCAAGTAGTGCTGCACTACCATGCCGCCCATCGAGTGGCCGATCACCGCCGGCGGCGTTTCAAGACGCTGCGCCGCTTCCGCCACATCGCTCACATAATCGCGCAGCCTGGCGGCCGCCAGCCGTCCCCGTATCTCGCTGCCGCCGTGCCCCCGCAGGCTCACAGCATGGACAGCGTAACCATGATCGGCGAAATACGGCAGAAAGAATGGTTCCCAAATTCGGGCGGACGAATATGCGCCATGCACGAACAACAGCGGCGTCGGGCGGACCGCCCCTTTCGGTCGACGCGACAGCACCTCAAGCCGGATACCGCTCATGCCGCCGCGGTTCCTGTCGCGATGCGCGGCCGTCGCGGCACCGCTTCGCCGAGCCACCGACGGATACGCGCCGCCACCGTTTCCCAGTTGTGGTCGAGCATCATGGCATGGGCCATATTCGGGAACCTTTCCGGCTGGGTCTTGTAGGTCCACGCCGTTTCCCGCAAAGATCCTTCGGAAATGAACGCATCATTTTCGGCGCCCAGCACGAGGACCGGTGTATCGATCGTTTGTCGGGACGGCACCGTGTCGAACCCCCAGAGGTCGAACACCGCACGCACCGATTCAGCCCCGAATTGCGGGGCATACCGATACACGGCCTCCTCCGGTGTATCGTCGGAGAACAACGCGCGGCGAATGATGTCTAGGTCGATGAATTGCAGGCTCTGCGGACCAAACGTTTGCATCATCGTCATGTCGAACAAGAGTCGCGGATTCCGCGTCAGCATGTGGACGAAGCAGCCGGCGATGCCGTGTGGCGGCGCCGATGCCATCAAAACCGCCCCCGGCACGGTCAATCGACGACGGTGCAGGACCTTCTGCACCACCATCCCGCCCATGGAATGACCGATCAGCACGGGCGGTGCGTCGAGTTGGGCCGCCACCCGTTCCACATCGCGCGCGAAGTCGGAGATGCCGGCGAACGCCAGCGTCTCCTTGCCATCACTCCCACCATGTCCGCGTAGACTAAGGGCGTACGCTGCGTATCCGTGGTCGGCAAAGTACGGCAAGAAGTGGTGCTTCCACACCCAGGCTCCCGCGCAGGCGCCATGGACGAAAAGCAACGGCGCGGCGTTAGTCCGTCGCTGCGGTTGCTCAGAAATGACCTCCAGTTCCATCGTCGGCTGTTCCTCGACCTTCCGTATCTTTTGCTGCAATTGCGAAAAGACATTATCCTGGTGACGCGCCGATCCCAAGCTTTCCGTTGCATCTTGTGACCGGTACAGTGTTTCCGACACCTGGTGTGATGAAAACCATGATCGAACACTCCGTGGAACTGCTTCGCAGCATGTTTGATGCGGCGCTCTCCGCCGCCCAACCCGACCAGGTTGTCAAGCACCTGCCGCCACCACCCAAGGGACGAACCATCGTCGTCGGCGCCGGCAAGGGCGCCGCAGCAATGGCCCGTGTCGTCGAAGGAGCGTGGCCGGGCGAGTTGTCGGGCCTAGTCGTTACACGCTACGGCCATAGCGTTCCCACCGAGCGCATCGAAGTTGTCGAAGCCGGGCACCCGATGCCCGACCAAGACGGCTTGCGAGCAGCCCAGCGTATTCTGAGCCTCGTCGACGGCGCCGGCGAAGACGACTTGGTGCTGGCGCTGATCACCGGCGGCGGCTCGGCTTTGTTGACACTGCCGGCGGCGGGCATCAGCCTGGAAGACACACGCGCCGTCAGCGCCGAACTTCTGCACTGCGGAGCGTCGATCGCCGAGATCAATGTCGTCCGCAAACACCTGTCGGCCATAAAGGGCGGCCGCCTCGGCATCGCGGCGGCACCCGCCGAAACCGTGGCTTTGCTCATTTCGGACGTACCGGGCGATGACCCGACGGTCATCGCTTCCGGTCCGACCGTCGCTGATCCGACAACCCTTGCCGACGCCCGCGAGGTGTTGGCGAGATACCGAATTGAAGTTTCAGAGGCCATAGCTCGTCATCTCAACAATACCGACAACGAAACACCCAAGCGCCATGACCGGCGCTTCAGTCGATCACGCACCGTGCTCATCGCCACCCCACGCGGCAGCCTCGACGCCGCGGCGCAGGTCGCCACCGCCGCCGGGATCACACCGGTCATCCTCGGTGACGCCATACAGGGGCACGCCGAAGACATCGCCGCCGTACAAGCCAGCCTCGCGCTCGAAATCGCCGGCGATCGAAATCCCGGCACCGATCCAAGGGTCCTTTTATCGGGCGGCGAAACCTCGGTCGCGGTCATGGGCAGTGGACGCGGCGGCCGCAACAGCCACTATCTCCTCGCCCTCGCCATTGCGCTCAATGGCCACCCCGATATTCACGCCATCGCCTGCGACACCGATGGCATCGATGGCACCGAGGACAACGCCGGCGCCATGATCGGACCTAAAACTCTCGAACGCGCCGCCGATCTCGGCCTGGACCCTCGTGCCTATCTCGCCAACAATGACGCGTACACGTTCTTCGAACGCCTCGGCGGCTTGGTCGTAACGGGTCCGACCCTGACCAATGTCAACGATTTCCGAGCCATCCTGATCGCTTAACTATACCAACGGTCGGACGCGTCCCCACTCCGCTATTCGGCCACGGATTTCGCGTGTTCTTCATCCACTTGCGCGCCAAAATAGATCACCCACAACAGCAAATCGTTGGTGAAGCGCGCGAAACGATGTTCGACCCCGGCGGGGACGAACAGCATGTCACCGGCATTGAAGGCCATGCGCTTGCCCCCGGCCGAAAAATGCCCGGTACCGCGGATAACGAAATAGATCTCGTCCTGTGTGTGTGGTTGCTGAAAATCTTCGTCGCGAGGTGCGTAGATGGTGATGCGCGTATCGCCACGCTTCAAAAGCGTCGCCATCGGCATGCGGGCGCCGCCGGGAATTCGGTTGGCCGCGTCCAGAACCTTGAAATGCCAGGCCTGATCATCCTCCGTTGAGCTCAATGTACCCACCCCGTTTTCTCTGTTGCTGCGTCATTTCTTGTTTACATAGGAACAAGAAAGCGCTTCAGCAAATGCGGGGAAGCTGTTCACCCGCGAGCCAATCGATGATGCGGTTACCACCGAACGCCGTTTCCATTTGCACGAAACGGTGAGGGTCATCGCTGCATTCACCGATGATCGCGGCGTCACGTCCCAAGGGATGCGCCCGCATCACCGTCAGCAATCGATCGGCATCCTCCCCTTTGCAGAAGGCGACCAGCTTGCCTTCGTTGGCCACATACAGCGGATCCAGCCCCAACAGCTCACAGGCGCCGCGGACGGCCGTGGCCATGGGTATGGCTTTTTCACGGATGGTGATCCCGACACCGGACGCCATGGCGATCTCGTTAAGGACCGCCGCCAAGCCGCCTCGTGTCGGATCGCGAAGGACGTGGATGTCCGGAACCGCGGCCACCATGTCGGCAACCAAACCATGCAACGCCGCCGAATCCGACAGGATATCGGTTTCGAATGCCAACCCTTCACGCTTCGACAACACCGCTACGCCGTGATCGCCGATGCTGCCGCTGATGAGGATGGCGTCGCCGGGACACGCCCGGTTGGCGGAGATGTCGACACCGTCCGGCACCGTGCCGATGCCGGTGGTGGTGATGAAAATGCCGTCGCCCTTGCCTCGCTCGACCACCTTGGTATCGCCGGCAACGATGGATACACCCGCGCTGCTCGCCGCCGCCGCCATCGACTGCACGATCGCCTTGAGGTCGGCCAGCGGAAAGCCCTCCTCGATGATCATGCCGACGGTCAGATACAGCGGCCGCGCCCCGGCCATGGCCACATCATTGACTGTGCCATGGACGGACAGCGAACCGATATCGCCGCCCGGAAAAAACAAGGGCGAGATGACGAAACCGTCGGTACTGACCACCACGCGCCCGCCCCCGCCTTGCCCGACATCCATGGGTATACAAGCGGCGTCATGTTGTTGCGCAAGGTAGGGGTTGTCGAAGGCCACGGCAAACAGGTCATCGATCAATTGCGCCATGGCGCGACCACCGGCCCCGTGGCTAAGGTCGATCCGCCCGTTTTTCAGATCCAGCCCTCGCGCGTACGGCTGCCGACGCCCGGAAGGTGCGTTAGACGCTGGCACGCTCCGCCTCCCTATACCGGCCGTAGGAATAATAGGCGGCGCAAGCGCCTTCGGACGACACCATGCACGAACCGATGGGATTGTCCGGCGTGCAGACAGTTCCGAAGATCTTGCAGTCCGTCGGCTTCTTAACACCGCGAAGAATGGCGCCGCAGGCACACGCTTTGCTGTCGGGCACTTCAACTTCCGTCAGCGCGAACCGCTTCTCGGCGTCGAAATCGGCGAACGCCGCCTTGATGCGGAGCGCGCTATTGGGAAGCTCGCCCAATCCGCGCCACTCGAAACTGGAGCGCAACTCAAACACCTCGGCCATCAGCGCCTGCGCCTTTAGGTTGCCGTCGCGGTCCACGACCCGAGTGTATTCGTTCTCCACCTCGGCGCGCCCGCTGTTGAGTTGGCGTACGAGCATGAGGATGGCTTGCATCACATCCAATGGCTCGAAGCCGGCGACCACGACCGGACGCCGATAGGTTTCGGTGAAGAACTCGAACGGCCGGCTGCCGATCACCGCGCTGACATGGGCCGGACCGATGAAACCATCGAGGGGCAAGGATCCCATCCCGCTTACTTCCGGGCTTTCCATGATGCAGGTGATGGCCGGCGGGGTCAGCACGTGATTGCAGTGGACGGTAAAGTTCGCAAGGCCCTGCGCCCGTGCCTGCAATAGGGCGACGGCCGTGGGCGGTGTCGTGGTCTCGAACCCTAGGGCGAAGAAAACGACCTGTTTGTCAGGCATATTGCGTGCGATTTCGAGAGCATCAAGGCACGAATATACCATGCGCACATCGGCGCCCGCCGCCTTGGCTTTCAACAAAGACATGCGCTCGACGCCGGGAACCCGCAGTAAATCGCCATACGTGCACAGCACAACCCCATGATCGACGGCGAGCTGAACCGCTTGGTCGATGCGTTTGATGGGCAGAACGCAGACGGGGCAGCCGGGACCGTGGATCATGTGCACGTTGGCCGGCAGCAGATCCTGAATCCCATAGCGAAATATGGCATGGGTATGGCCGCCGCAGAACTCCATGAGGTGGTAGTCACGCTCAGGGGTTGCCTCGGCGGCGATGTTGGCGGCAATGGCGCGGGCCAGATCTCGATCGCGAAACTCGTCGACGAACCGGACCGTCATTTCGCCGCGGCCTCTTCATTCACGTC
>JAHCKI010000012.1 GCA_026125865.1 Rhodospirillales bacterium | reverse complement strand
GACAGCATCCTGATCCAGCCCCCTCTGGCCGATGACGACAAGGCGGCTGCATCGGTTTTCGGTCACTTTCCAGGGGCGGTCATAGTAACGCTCGACGCGGGCGCCGACGGCCTGAACCACATGCCGCATGGGCTTGCCGACGACATCGACGAATCCCTTGACGCGGAGGACATCGTGATCGGCGGCGATGGCGCGTATACGATCCTCCAATACCGCTGGGTCGGCGATGGAGCCGATAACGGCGACGAAGCTGATAAACTCGTCATGGTCGTGATCGGCCTCCCCGCCTTCGCCCTCGTGATGGGACGGGCGGGCTTCCAGATTGCTTTCGGCAGCGGCGTGCAGGCCCAGGATAATGCGTGGTTCAAGGCGCCCCTCGATCGCGGCAACAATCTTGGTCTCGGGCCGAAGCGATTCCTGAACCCGCGCTCGCGCGATGGCCAACGCCCCAGAATCTACAAGGTCGGTCTTGTTTAGGATGACCATGTCGGAACAGAGGAGTTGATCCTCGAACAATTCTTCGAGCGGTGACTCGTGCGCCAAAGCCGGATCCGCTTGCCGCTCCGCCTGAATAGCGTTCGGGTCTTCGGCGAAACGCCCTTCCGCGACCGCCGGCGCATCGATCACGGAAATGACGCCGTCGACGGTGACGCGTGAACGCACTTCCGGCCAGTTGAAGGCCTTGACCAGTGGCTTCGGCAACGCCAAACCTGAGGTTTCGATGATGATATGATCCGGCGGATCCGGCTGGTCGATCAGCATCTCCATGGTCGGCAAAAACTCGTCCGCCACGGTGCAGCAGATGCAACCGTTGGGCAGCTCGACGATGTCGTCTTCGGCGCAGCCCACGACCCCGCAGCCGAGAAGCACTTCGCGATCGATGCCGAGGTCACCGAACTCATTGATGATGAGCGCCAGGCGCCGACCGTTGGCGTTGGCGATGAGATGGCGGATCAACGTCGTCTTGCCGGCGCCGAGAAATCCGGTGATGACCGTCGCTGGGATCTTCAAGGCGTGGTCTCCTTCAATGTCATGGGCAAACCGGCGGCGACGAACACGGCACGATCGGCGACACCGGCAACGGCTTGGTTCAACCGCCCCGCATGATCGCGAAACGTCCGTCCGAGGGGCGTGGTCGGTACTAGACCGAGCCCCACTTCGTTACTGACCAGCACGACCGGACCTTTGAGGCGGCCGAGGCCTTCCGCCAGAATCTTGGTTTCGTGTTCAATGTCGCGGTCGGCGGCCATGATGTTGCTGAGCCAGAGCGTGAGGCAATCGAGCAGGACGGGCCGCTCCGGCGAAGCATGGGTTTGCAAGGCGGTCAGAATCTCCAACGGTTCCTCGATCGTCGTCCACCGTTGGCCGCGGCGTTGGCGATGCTGTCTGATCCGTTCCGCCATTTCATTGTCTTCGACGGTGGCCGTGGCCAGATAAACGCCGCCGCCAACGGCCTCGACCAGCAGCTCCGCATATCTGCTTTTTCCAGATCGGGCGCCGCCGAGAATCAAGGTCACGGGCGGCAAGCTGGAATGAGGTGCAATGTTCATGTTCTTTTTTTCCCGCGGGCGCGGACGCTAGCACACGGCGCGTTAGGGAATCCAGCGGCAGGGCGCGTTGATGCCTTGCACCATCCAGACACCTCCTTTTCCTCGCAAGAGCCCGTCCTGGACGTGATTGAGGCGGGTGATGGAGAGATTGTCGACGACCACGGCCATGGCCGTCTCCGGCGACAAGTCTAGAGCCATTGCCACGGCCGCGCGTATTGTGCCACCGTGGCTGACGCAGACGATGTCGCGGCCGGCGTATCGGGCGTTGAGGCGTTCGATGGCGGTGCGGGTGCGTTCCATTTGCGTGGCATAGCTTTCGCCTCCAGGCGGAGAATTGCGGGTGGGATCGCGCCAAAAGGCGGCGTAGGTTTGCGGGTCCCGCTCTTGCATCTCGCTCCAGTTCAATCCTTGCCACCGTCCGAAGTTCTGCTCGGCGAGGTCCGGCTCAACAACGGGCGTGAGCACGACACCCTTGGCGGCGGCGATGGCCTCCGCCGTCATCCGGGTGCGTTGCAGGGGCGTCACGATCCACACGGCGTCGGTGGGTAGAATAGCGGCGAGTGTGTTGAACGAATCGGTGTCGGAAAAATCACAAGGGACGTCCGACTGGCCGTAGATGCGGCCCAGCGGGCCGTGCACGGGACCGTGCCTGACCCACCACCATCGCGTCGGTTCGTGAGAATCACTCATGGCACGGCCACTATGGCGAGCATTACCGCCGCCTCAGCCACCTGCTGCGACGCTCCGAACACATCGCCATTGCAACCGCCGATCTGGCGAAGGGCGAGCCAAGCAACGGTGCCGGCGCCAATGGCGGCGGCGATCACCGCGGCAACGCCCTTGGCGAGACCCAACGCGATGGCGGCGATCAGAACCGCGAAAACGCTTGCGATGATCACTTGGCGGATCGCCGGACGGCCGGCATGCGCCGCCAATCCGGTGAAAGTCGCCATGGGCAACCGGTGGGCCATGACCACCATGGGCGTCCGCGACAGGGCGCCGGCAGCGATCAGGGCCGTCACCGCCATGGAAGAACCGGCGAGCGCCGCGAGGGCGCCGACCCTGAGCAGGACACCGAAAACAAGAGCCAAAACGCCGAATGTCCCGATGCGGCTATCGTGCATGATGCGCAGTTTGTCATCGGGCGTGCGGCCGCCGCCAAACCCGTCGGCCAAATCGGCGAGACCGTCCTCGTGCAAGGCGCCGGTTATGATCACCGCGGTCGCCAAGGCAAGAGCCGCGCTCACGAACGAATTCATGTCCAGATACATCGCGACAGACAGAACGACCGCCGCTACTCCGCCGATGCCGGCACCGACGATGGGAAACATCCCCATGGCGGACGCAAGGTAACCGCGTTGTTGCTCCCCGGTGTCCGCTGCGGCCGGCAAGATCGTTAAAAACGCGCACGCCGTACGCAACGCATCCAAAGCGTTGGAAATTGCAGTGATCGGCTTTGCCGGTTCGGCCGATGCGGTCATGACGAGACGGGATCCTTGCGACAACGATCCATGGGTTATAGGAGAAGCACGCTCCCATGCGAAACATCGTTGAAACAGGAAAACCGCCGTTGACCCACATTCCGCTCATTCGTTCGATCGATGATATCCGCGCCATTCTCGCCAATTTGCCCGGACCCGACACCTCCGCGGCGGCGGCGGCGCAAGCGCGTGAGCCGCAACTGACCAAACCGCCGGGTTCGTTGGGGCGGTTGGAAGACTTGAGTCTTTGGCTCGCGACGTGGCAGGGACGGCATCCACCCCGTATGGACCACCCAGCGGCGCGGGTCTTCGCTGGCAATCATGGTGTCGTTGCGCACGGGATTTCCGCGTACCCCGCGGCTGTGACGGAGCAAATGGTGGCGAATTTCCGGGCTGGCGGCGCAGCCGTCAATCAGCTCTGCCGCACCTTCGATGTGGCGCTCGACGTCCATGCCCTCGACCTGGACAAGCCGACCCAGGACTTCACCACGGCGCCGGCGATGACGGAGGATGAATTCATCGAAGCGTTCCGCGTCGGCATGACGTCGGTTTCCGACGGCTTCGACGTGCTGTGCCTTGGCGAAATGGGCATCGGCAACACCACCGCCGCCGCCGCCCTTGCGTGCGCGCTTTTACAGGGTTCGGCGAGGGACTGGGTGGGACCGGGCACCGGTCTCGATGGTGATGGAATTGAGCGCAAGACCGATATCGTCGCCAAGGCCGTGCAGTTGCACGGCACCTTGACCGATGATCCGTTGGAGCTGGCGCGGCGTCTCGGGGGCCGTGAACTGGCGGCGATCGCCGGCGCGGTTCTGGCGGCGAGGTTGAAGAAAATCCCCGTGATTCTCGACGGCTATATCTGCACCGCGGCGGCGCTGCCGCTGGAACGAGGGAGCGCCGGCGCCCTGGACCACTGCCAAATCGCCCATGTTTCAGCCGAGCCCGGCCATCGCCGCCTCCTCACCCATCTGGGAAAAGCGCCATTGCTCGATCTCGGTTTGCGGCTTGGAGAAGCGTCAGGTGCCGTCCTGGCCGTTGCTGTCTTGAGGGCGGCCGTGGCCTGTCATACCGGCATGGCAACCTTCGTCGAAGCTGGCGTCAGCGACAAATCGGACGATTGAAAGTTGAGAACTTGAGTCGTCTAACAACCTTGTCCAAGTTTCAAGGCGAAGGCATATTTTTCGTTATGAAACAGTTTTTGCATGGGTCGATTGCGATCCTCCTTCCTCTGCTGATTTTCGTTGCCGGTTGCGCGGTCAATCCGGCGACGGGCGACAGGCAGTTCATGTTGATGTCCTCGGCAGCAGAGCAAAAACTCGGCGCTGAGGAACATCCCAAATTGGTCAGCCAGTTCGGCGGCCGCTACGAAGACGCGGATCTCACCCGGTATGTCGAGCATGTGGGGGCGTCGTTGGCGGCGGTTACCGAGGCTCCGGACATCCCTTTTACCTTTTCGCTGCTCGACAATGAGACGGTCAACGCATTCGCCTTGCCGGGCGGCTACGTGCACATAACCCGCGGCCTTCTGGCGCTGGCGGACAATGAAGCCGAGTTGGCTGGTGTCCTTGCCCACGAAATCGGTCATGTGGTCGCCCGTCATACGGCCGAGCGGTACAGCCAGTCCATCGGCGCCGGCCTCCTGGCCACCGTCGTCGGCGCGGCGGGCTCGGCGGCGGGTGTGCCGATCGGCGACTTGGCGGCAACCGGGGCGCAGGCGTTCGTGCAGTCGTATTCGCGCGATCAGGAGTTGGAAGCGGACGAACTCGCCGTGCGGTACTTGCGGCGCGCCGGGTACGATCCGCAAGGCATGGCCACGTTCCTGCGAAAGCTGGAGGCCAATACCCGATTGGAGGCAACCTTGGCCGGCGATCCGGCAGCGGCCGACCGCTTCAACATCATGGCGTCGCACCCGCGAACGGCCGACCGGGTGCAACAGGCCATCGTCCTGGCCGCCGGTGGCGATGTCACCGGCGCGCGTATCGGACGCGAGGACTACCTTAAGCGAATCGATGGCATCCTGTACGGAGAGAACCCGAAACAAGGCGTGCAAATCGGTCGCGAGTTCTTGCATCCCACGCTCCGTATCGCCTTTCTGGTGCCGCCAGGTTTTTCCATCACCAACACTCCCGGCGCGGTCATCGCCAAATCGCCGAGGGGCGCGATGGTGGTGTTCGATATGGAACACCCGGAAAGGGCGTCACAGGTGGACGACATGGTCACCTACGTCGACCGCGGCATTGGCGCCAAGCTTCATTTTAAGAATCTCGAATCCATTGCGGTCAACGGCATGGCAGCGGCAACCGGTGCCGCGCTCGTTCGTGGCCAACGCGGCGCCGTCGATCTTCGCGTGGTCGCCATCCGCGAGCGCCAGGATCGCATCTATCGCTTCGCGTTTCTGTCGTCCCCGGCGGTGACGGGATCGCTGGCATCGGATTTCAAGGACACAACCTACAGTTTTCGGCAGCTTTCGGGGCGGGAGGCTGCGCGAATCAAACCCCTTCGCGTGAAGGTGATACCGGTTCATGCTGGTGACACGGCGGAAATCCTCGCCGCGCAAATGCCTTTTAGCAATTACCGCGTCGAACGCTTCCGTACGCTCAACGGCCTCGACCGCCATCAGCCCCTGGCGCCTGGCGAGACAGTAAAAACCATCGTCAATTGATGATGGACTTCCCCGCCCGTACGGCGAACGCGGGCAGTGCGTGTGACGCTCAGGCCGGCCCGAATACAGCCTGAGTCTCTCGCGCTCGACGCGCACATGAACCGTCTCGGCGCACTCCAAGGAAACCATTGATCACTGCGCGGTCCCCAGGTCGGCGAGAACGGCGCGCAGAAACGCTGTCGCGGAATGGTAGATGCCGGGGCTGCTGCTTTCGCGGGGGCCGGCGATGTTGAGAACCCTGACGTCCGCATCGAGCAGCCAACGGGCGACGGTTTCGGGCGCGAGGGCCGCGTCCAGGTCGATGACCTGAAGCGGTTTTCCAAGGTTTTTTGCGATTTCGATCGTCAGAGCGGTGCCGCCCGTTGGTTGGCCGCGCGTGATGATTAGGGTGGCATCGGAATCGCGAACATTCAGTCGGGTTCGAACGCCATAGGCGCGGCTCGCCGTTTCGCGCACCGGATAATCGAAGGAGACTTGCCCGTCCTCCGCCCGTCGTCCGCGCGGCACCCAACCGCCGCACGGCAGTCCCACCTCCAGCGCCACATCGAGCGCCGCCCGGTCAACGCCCGTTTGCGCGCCGGAAACGATTTTGGCGAGCGCCACGCGTCACGCCTCGATGGTATCTATGGGTTGACCGGTTTCGTCAAAGCATGTGGCGATGAGCTTGCCGCCGAAACCGCAGCCGCCGTCGACGGAGGCGACGTGGTCCTTATACCAGGCGCCCTTGTGACGGTAGTCGAAGCCACGCACGACCATCTGGAAGCCACTGTATGGCCGATCGATGTCATCGAAAGCGCGACCACCCCACCAGAACGTGTCGGTCTGTTCGGACAGGGGGCGCGATACATCGACGCCGGCGTTGACGAACAGCAAAGACTGGTCCTCGGTGTAGGCGGCGCGCCGCAACACATTGATCAGGCGGTCATGACCGTCACGGGAGCGCATGGTGGCGCGAAGTCGGTTGGTCCAGGCGGACAAGGCTACGGCACCCGTGGCTGCGGCGCGGCGCCCCTCCTCCACATCGCCTCCGTAGGCCTCCAGCGTCGGCCCTACGCCTTGTCCCAGCATCCACTCCAGAACCTCGCGCGGGTTGGGCGCAAACTGCACCTGCAACAGCTTGTGCCACATTTCTTCCTGGCGACCGCGCAGATAGACGATGGCGCCGGCATCGTCGCCGGTCTGCTGGGCAAGCAAAGCGCGCCGAAACAGCAACAGCTCCTGGATCGTGGCGCCGACATAGCCGCCCCGTCCCAGGAAGTTGCCAAGGTAAACGAGGTTGTCCTCCGGTCGGATGCGCTCGGCGAGGCCGATGTGCAGTACCTGAAGCTGTCCGGCGGCGCCATGCACCGAGCCAACCGCCCAGTTACGACGTCCGGCGGGCAGAACCTCGAAGATGCTCTGGCCCCGCAAACTCAGCTCTCCGTCCACGGATCCCGAAGCTTACGTTCCCAATTTCACTACCGGGGAAATCCGATCTCAAGCCGCCGTCAGGAAATTCGACAGCTTCTTGGATGCCTTTTCCTTGTCGATCCTCTCGAGCGCGGCCAGTTCACTAACCAATCTATCGAAAGCCGCCTCATAGATTTGGCGTTCGCTGAACGATTGATCCGGTTGACCGACGTTGGGGTGCAAGTCGCGAACAACCTCGGCGATGGAAACGGGATTTCCGGAGTTGATCTTGGCCTCGTATTCCTGAGCGCGCCGGCTCCACATCGTCCGCTTGACGCGGGCGCGGCCCCTAAGGGTCGTCAGCGCGCTATCCATAACCTTGCGCGTGCTGAGCTTTCTCAATCCTGCGCTTTCGGCCTTATCCACCGGAACTCGCAACGTCATGCGGTCACGTTCGAATGAAATAACGAATAACTGAAGGCTATGACCGGCGATCTCTCGCGCTTCCGTGCAAATGACCCGGCCAACGCCATGGGTGGGGTATACAACGTAGTCCCCGGGGCTGAACACCAACTCGTTCGGCATCTCTTCCTTCTCTCTCTCCACATCCACACCACGGTGCGGAACGCACACATAATAATTATTTTCCTCCGCGTTGTCGCGGAAAGTTCTGCGAAAATCATCTCGCTATTGTTTTTCGGTTGTCACCTCTCCGGGTGACGATCAATGACAGGACACCCCTGACAACCAAGTACGGATTCGTCTCTACCCACAACGCACTGTAACATGTTTGCAGCGCAAAAAACACCCCTGTTACACACACCTCCATACCGCACAGCGGTCGGACTATCCACATTGTGGCATGAACGACACAAATTTATGGCACAAATGTGACAAGCGGCCGAAAACGAAAACAACAGTCGGAAATATTGACCTGTTGTGATCGTGTTTGCGGCCCGCACGCAGGTATTAGTCACCGGCTCCCGGATTAGGGCTCAACATTGCCTCCTTGTCAGGCTTGCCGTTCCATTCATCGGCATCGTCGAGAGCGTCTTTCTTGCGGGTGATGTTGGGCCATTCCTTCGCGTACCGGGTATTGATTTCAAGCCAATGCTCAACTCCCGGCTCGGTATCCGGAACGATCGCTTCGGCGGGGCATTCTGGTTCGCAAACGCCGCAATCAATGCATTCGTCGGGATGAATGACGAGCATGTTCTCGCCCTCGTAGAAACAGTCAACGGGGCACACCTCGACACAATCCGTGTATTTGCAACGAACGCAATTTTCTAAAACAATATAGGTCATCTCACTCTCCAGTTGTGCTTCCTTGGCCGATCGTGCTCACCCCGGCACCTTCCCAATCCCAGGATCGGCCTTATTGACCCGGTTGACCACCGTCGCCAATCCGTTCGAGAACCCTCTTGCGCGCGGCGCCGCTTTCCTGATCCGGAACATATATCAGGCCAGCGACGCGTCGTACCAAATTCGCTTCGTAGTCATGCAGTTCGCCATCCGCATAGGCGACCTGCCAGAGCATCTCGATGATCTTCACCCGTTCCTCCGGCTCAAGGTGGTCCTTGATGGTCCGGCTGAAGCCATAGAGCTGGATGGAATCCGCTGCGGCGGCCTCTGCTTCTCCAATCAGTTCGTCGGCGGCGGCGGGTTCGAGACCGAATTTATCCTGGAGCGCGGCACGAATTGACTGCCGTTCGTTGTCGTCAAAATCGCCGTCCAACCCGGCCGCCTCCACCATCAGGGCCGCAGCCGCCAAGTGGAGTTCGTTGTCCGCCTTTCTTTGTCGGGGGACGTCGCGCACACCGGGTGCATTGAACAGGGCCTTAATTCGGTCGAGCATGGCGCCTCGTATCACACACCCCAACTCGTCTCAACCCCAACGGACGCACGGACTTGATCAATTTCGCCGGCCACCGGATCCCATGCCGGAAACGCCATTTCGACACTATCGTTCGTGACTATTTTTCGCCGTGGAGCCTGTCAATCGCTCTGCGTTCGGCATTGGTTGGGCGCCCCGATCCGGCGCTCCGCTCGGCGACAACCGTGTCCGCCGGGCTCGCTGAGGACGCGCGCGGCGTAGGCGGGTCCAGGTCCTCATACAACGTTTGCGCCTCGGTCGCCGGACCGCGGCGGCTGCCCAGCGCGACGACACGGATGACACGGACATCGGCGCCCTTGGCGAACGTCAGCACGTCACCGGGCTTGAGGGTGTGATGGGACTTGCGAATCACGACACCGTTGACGCGCATCCGGCCGCTTTCGCAGAGACGGCTCGCCAACGTTCTGCTCTTGAAAAAGCGGGCATGCCACAACCACTTGTCGGCCCGCAGACTTTCGGCGCTCATGACGTTGGCACGATATCGCGCAGCGTTTGGCGAACGGCGAGTGGGACACGCCTTGTCGTTTGATCACGCTGGTAGGGCCGGGATTTGGACGCGTGGGCGGCCGCCGCACCGCCCGGCCGAACAGGGTTTGCGTTTCGGTCTTGCGCGCCTCGAATCCCAGCGCGGCGAGGATTTCGGGCAAGTCCCCCATGCCGCACCCCAACGTCGTGGACAGTTCGGCGGGCGCCTCGAACTCCCCCTCCCGCGACAGCGCACGAGCGCGGGCAGCCACCCGTTCGAGCATATCGACGCGAACCGCCCGCCGCCCGAGCGGCCGATAGCCGATCGCATCGTAGAAGGCGAGAGGAACGGTTTCGTCCACGGTCACCGAAACGCGTCCGGGGGTCGGCAGATTGGGGAGTTCGACACCACAATGCACGGACCACAAAAGCCCCCGGACGGCAATGGCCTGCGGCTTCAGCAGGCGCGGGAAATAGACGCTCTCCCGGCCGATTTGCAAATCCAGCTGGCGCAGCGCCTTGCGATCTTCGTTCGACAGCGCCGATATCTGCGTCGCGGCGCCGGGGCGCGGCAGGGAACCCAGCGCCTCGCACACCTGATAGAGGATGCCGGCCGAGGCGCCGGAGAGATCGGAGGGGCGCTCGGCATATAGGGCGGGCAGATGGTCGGCCAGATAACGCCGCAGCCATTGCGTCAAGTGCCGGCGCACACGTTCGCGGAGTGCGGTTTCGAGAACGTCCTGGCTGTCCGGTTCCACCTTCGGATACAGGATGTCGCGCCCGGCGATCACCCTCGCCACCGGCGCTTCCCGCCAAACGATCCATCCTTCCGGCGTCAAGGCAAAGGCTTCGTCGCTGTCGGCCTCCAGGCGACGCAAACGGGAGGGGATCTCCGCCTGCAACGCACGCATGGCGGCAGCATTGAGCACGCGGGCGGCCGGCCGGCTGTCGCCGCGGCTTTCCGTGTGAACACTGGGATCGGGCGTAAAGCGAAATCCTTCCAGGGTCCCCACGAATTCGCCCTCGACCAGGACATCTCCCGATGCGCTGACGACGCTCACCAGATCGTCCCGCTTCTTCATGCGCCCGAGCAGAACCGAGGTACGGCGATCCACGAACCGTTGCAGCAGACGCTGATGCAGGGCATCCGACAGCTTGTCCTCGATACTCCGGGTTCGTTCCTGCCAACCGGCGGCGTCATCGATCCAGTCGCCACGATAAGAAACATATGTCCAGGTGCGGATGTTGGCGATGCGCTGCATCAGCGCCTCGATGTCGCCATCGACGCGATCGATATGGCCGACTTGGCGCGCCACCCAGTCGGTGGGCAGGCGCTGGTCGCCATGGCCGTCGGGCCCCATCAGGTGGCGATAGATCCGGCCCAGCAAGTGGGCGTGGGCGTCGCTCATCACCTTGCGGAAATCGGGGATCTGACAGACCTGCCAAAGCAGGCGAATGGCATCGGGGTGACGCGCCAGCGCGACGATGTCCGGTTCATGACGGAGGGCGGCGAGCACCCGTTCGTCGTCGGCCTCGCGGGCGAGCATCAAGCCATGGATCGACGGCAGCCGGGCCAAGCTGGCGCTCAGCGCTTCCAGCGACGTGAACCTCAGATTGGTGTTGCGCCAAAACACGGTGCGCAGGGGCTCGAACCGGTGGTTTTCAATGCGCTCCACCAAGTCATTGTCGAGCGACCCGATGTCGGCGGTGGTGCCGAAGGTTCCGTCGTTCATGTGGCGGCCGGCGCGGCCGGCGATCTGCGCCAGTTCGGCGGCCGTCAACGCCCTTGGATAGCGGCCGTCGAACTTGCGAAGCGCGGCAAAGGCGATGTGATCGAGGTCCATGTTGAGGCCCATGCCGATGGCGTCGGTGGCGACCAGGTAGTCCACCTCGCCAGCCTGATACATGGCCACCTGGGCGTTGCGCGTATGGGGGCTGAGCGCGCCGAGAACGACGGCGGTGCCGCCGCGCTGACGGCGGATCAGTTCGGCGATGGCGTACACGTCGGCGGACGAAAAAGCGACGATGGCCGTTCGCGGCGGCAGGCGCTGGATCTTACGGCTGCCATTGTAGCTCAGCGTCGAAAAGCGCGGCCGGGTCAAGATTTCCGCCTTCGGAACCAGGCGCCGGATCAGGGGCCGGATGGTTTCCGCCCCCATGAACAGGGTTTCCAACGTGCCGCGGGCATGCAGCAGCCGATCGGTGAAAATATGACCGCGGTCGGGATCGGCGCACATCTGAATTTCGTCGACGCCGACAAACGCGACGCGGCGCTCGACGGGCATGGATTCCACCGTGCACAGCAGATAACGTGCCTGCGGCGGAATGATTTTCTCCTCACCGGTGATGAGGGCGACACTGCGCGCGCCCTTGGCCTTGACGGCGCGGTCGTAATTCTCGCGGGCGAGCAGGCGCAGCGGAAACCCGATCATCCCCGACGCATGGCCGAGCATGCGCTCCATGGCGAAATGTGTCTTGCCCGTGTTGGTCGGCCCGAGAACGGCGGCGACACGGGCCCGGGTGGCGGCGGTCGACGGCATGCCCAGAGAATCCGCATCCTTCACCGCCGACGCAAGCCCCGAAACTGTCATGAAGGCCGTAAGCCGGGCACCATGGGGACGAAGGCGACAGGCAGTTTCTGTTCATTGGTCAGGGTACCGTCCGGTTCGCGAACGCAACGATACAAGAATTGCGTCTGGCCGCTGGTTCCGACGGGAATGACCAAGCGGCCGCCGATGACCAGTTGGTCGGCCAAAGCACCAGGGATTTCCGGCGGCGCGGCCGTCACGATAATGCCATCGAATGGCGCCTGTTCCGACCAGCCGGTATAGCCATCACCCACACGGACCTGGACGTTATCATACCCCAGATGAGCGAGACGGCGGCGGGCCGTGTCGGCCAATTCGGGAATGACTTCCACCGAATACACCCGGCCGGCGACCGACGCCAAGACGGCGGCCTGATAGCCGCAGCCGGTGCCGATCTCCAGGACGCGGCTGCCGGCGTCCAGATCCAGGAGGTCGGTCATCAGCGCGACGATGTAGGGTTGGGAGATGGTCTGGCCGTGACCGATGGCGAGCGGACAGTTGGCGTATGCGACAGGCCATTGCCAATCCGCCACGAATTCATGCCGGGGAACGCTCGCCATCGCCATCATGACCCGTTCGGCATAGCGGACACGGCCGGTCCAATGGGCCGTCTCACGGGCCTCCGCTTCGATTTCCTCCATGAGGCGGCGATGGGCGTCGGCGAATGACGGGTCGTTCATGGCCTTCAATTCCCTGACCACCACACTGCAAAGCCACGGTCGCCCCGTCAAGCGGATCCCGTGGGCTGCGGCCCAACATTTTGGCGCTCAGGCCGGACCGTAGCTCATGCTGGGCCTGTCGAAGGATGGACCTGATGCAGCCTGAGACCTAAACGCCCGCCCTCAACCAGCCAGCGCCTCCTCCGGGGCTACGAAATCGTAGCCCAGGTCTTCGGCGACGGCTTGGTGGGTTACCTTGCCTTGGCAGACGTTCAAGCCGGCGCGGAAGTGGGGGTTGTCGAGGAGCGCTTGTCTGTAGCCTTTGTCGGCCAGGGCCAGGCCATAGGGCAGCGTCACGTTGTTCAAGGCGTAGGTCGAGGTGTTGGGCACCGCGCCCGGCATGTTGGCGACGCAGTAGTGCACGACGTTGTCGACCACATAGGTGGGTTCGGCATGAGTGGTCGGGCGCGACGTTTCGAAACAACCACCTTGGTCGATGGCCACATCGACCAGCACGGAACCGGGGCTCATGCGTTTGACCATGTCGGCGGTGACAAGTTTCGGCGCCTCGGCGCCCACGACCAAGACCGCGCCGATGACGAGATCGGCCTGCTGAACCAGGGAGTCCAAGGCCGCCGCGGTGGAATAGACGGTTTTCAGCGCCGACCCGAACCGCCGGGAAAGGCGCCCCAACACATCAACGTTGCGATCGAGCACGGTAACATCGGCACCCATGCCGAGCGCCATCTCGATGGCGTTTTCGCCGACGACGCCGCCGCCGATCACCACCACCCGGGCGGGCGGTACGCCAGGCACGCCGCCGAGCAGAATGCCCTTGCCGCCATGGGCGCGCTCCAGCGCATAGGCCCCGGCCTGGATCGACAAGCGGCCGGCCACCTGGGACATGGGCGCCAGGAGCGGCGTTCCGCCATGTCCGTCGGAGACGGTCTCGTAAGCGATGCAGACGGCGCCGCCGGCGACCAGGTCCCGCGTCTGATCCGGATCGGGCGCCAGGTGCAAGTAGGTGAACAGCACCTGGCCTTGCCGCAGCATCCGGCGTTCGTCCGGCTGCGGCTCCTTGACCTTGACGATCATGTCGGCGGTTTCGAAAATCCGTTTCGGGCCATCGACGATCTCGGCGCCGGCGGCGCGATAATCGTCGTCGGAGCAGCCGGCACCGGCGCCGGCACCGGTTTCGACCATGACCGCGTGTCCGTGGGCGATGAACTCCCCGACGCTGCTGGGCGTCAACCCCACCCGGTATTCGTGCACCTTGATCTCTTTCGGAACGCCGATCAGCATGACGATCTCCCTGCGCTGTGTTTGCAACCATGTTAGAGCAAAAAGCGGTCAGGTCTCATCACCTGATCGCATTTCGCTCTGTTCACGGTTTCCTCGGCAGTACGGCGGGATGCCGTGCCGGCAAGGATCAGGCCGGTTGCAGGGTGTGCTCCTTGACAAGGGCTTCGGCGATCTGAACGGCGTTGAGGGCGGCGCCCTTGCGCAAGTTGTCGGCGACAACCCACATGTTCAGGCCGTTGTCGACGGTGCGGTCCTTGCGGATGCGGCTGACGTAAACCGAGTCCTCGCCGGCCGCCTCGACGGGCGTCACATAGCCCTCGTTGGCGCGGTGGTCGATGACGGTGACGCCGGCAGCACGGCGCAACGCCGCCCGTGCCTCATCCTCGCTGATGGGCATTTCGAATTCTACGTTGACGGACTCGGCGTGGCCGACGAACACCGGCACGCGCACGCAGGTGGCGGTGACCTGGATACCGGCACCCATGATCTTCCGCGTTTCGACCGCCATCTTCCATTCTTCCTTGGTGTCGCCGTCGTCCATGAAGATGTCGATGTGCGGAATGACGTTGAAGGCGATCTGCTTGGTGAAGATCTGTTGGTGACTGTGCGCCGGCTCGTTGGCGTAGATGCCGCGTGTCTGGTTGAACAACTCATCCATGGCCGACTTGCCGGAGCCGGAAACCGATTGGTAGGTCGCCACCACCACCCGACGGATGCGCGCCGCGTCATGCAGCGGCTTCAACGCCACCACCATCTGAATGGTCGAACAGTTGGGATTGGCGATGATGCCGCGCTTGCGGTAGCCGCCAATAGCGTGCGCGTTGACCTCGGGAACGATCAGCGGCACGTCGGGATCCATGCGGAAGTACGAGGTGTTGTCGATGACGACGGCGCCGGCCGCCGCCGCCTTGGGCGCGAATTTGGCCGACACCTTGGCGCCGGGCGACGACAGCACGATATCGGTGCCCTTGAAATCATAGGTGGCCAGGTCGCGCACCTTGAGCACGTCATTCTCGCCGAAGGAGACTTCCTTGCCGGTCGAACGATCCGACGCCAGCGCCACCACGTCGTCGGCGGGAAATTCCCGTTCGGCCAGCGTCTGCAACATCTCGCGCCCGACGTTGCCGGTGGCTCCCACCACCGCTACTCGATACCCCATGGGTCTAACCTCCAAAAAAGCGCAGGCAAAAAAAGCAGGGGGTTGTCAGTTGATCATGTTGTTGAGGGTGCTGGTCAGCGCCTCGCCCATCACCCGCGTCGAAACCCGGGCCTTGCCGTCCTGCATAATGTCGGCCGTACGCAAGCCCCCGTCGAGAACTTCGGTGACGGCGGCCTCGATGAGATCGGCCACCTCCGTCATGTCAAATGAATAACGCAAGCACATGGCGAAGCTGAGGATGCAGGCCAACGGGTTGGCAAGGCCGCGCCCGGCGATATCCGGCGCGCTGCCGTGTACCGGCTCGTACAGAGCGAGGCGGCGGCCGTTTTCGTCGGCCGCCCCCAACGACGCCGACGGTAGCATGCCGAGCGATCCGGTCAACATCGCCGCTTCGTCGGACAGGATGTCGCCGAACAGATTGTCTGTTACGATGACGTCAAATTGGCGGGGATTGCGAACCAACTGCATGGCGCAGTTGTCGGCGTACATGTGGCTCAGCTCCACATCGGTAAAAGCCTCGTCGTGAAGGCGCTGCACTTCCTCACGCCACAGGACACCGCTTTCCATGACATTGGCCTTGTCGGCCGAGCACACGCGGCCCGAGCGCTTTTGAGCCAGCTCGAAAGCAACCCGCGCGACACGCTGGATTTCACCGGTGGTGTAGACCTGGGTATTGACGCCGCGCCGCTCGCCGTTCGGGAGCGTCTCGATGCCGCGGGGGGTGCCGAAATAGACTCCCCCCGTCAATTCTCGGACGATCATGATGTCGAGACCGGACACCCCCTCGGGCTTCAGGGTCGAGGCTTCCGCCAAAGACGGAAAGACCACCGCCGGCCGCAGGTTGGCGAACAGCTTCATTTCCTTACGCAGGCGTAACAAACCCCGTTCGGGCTTCTGCTCGAACGGCAAATCGTCCCACTTGGGACCACCGACCGCGCCCAGAAGCACGGCGTCCGAGGCCAGCGCCTTCTTCATGGTCTCGTCCGATATGGGCGCGCCTTCGGCTTCGATGGCTGCGCCGCCGACCAGCCCCTCGGACACCTCGAAGCTTATGTCGCGGCGACGTTCGAGCCATTCGATGAGACGGTAGACCTCGGTCATGACTTCGGGGCCGATTCCGTCCCCTGCCAAGACGAAGAGTGATTTTTTTTCTGACATGACTTTTCGAGGCCCCGCTTATTCCGGTTGATCTTGTTGCCGATACAGCCATGGCTGATCGGTTTGCTGTCGCGATTCGAAGGCATCAATGGCGGAGGCCTTCTCCATGGTCAAGCCGATGTCGTCGAGACCGTTGAGAAGGCAATGTTTGCGGAAGGGATCCACCTCGAACGCCACTTGGCCGCCATCGGGCGTGGTTATGACCTGCGCCTCCAAATCCACCGTGAACGTCGCATTGGCGCCGTTTTCGGCAGCCGCCACTAACCCATCGATCTCGGTCTGCGGAAGTACGATGGGCAAGATTCCGTTCTTGAAGCAATTGTTGAAAAAGATGTCGGCAAAGCTGGGTGCGATGATACAGCGAATGCCGAAATCAAGCAGCGCCCAGGGCGCGTGCTCGCGGGACGAGCCGCAACCGAAATTGTCACCGGTGATCAGGATCTTCGCGTTCTTATACGACGGCCTGTGGAGGACGAAGTCCGCGATCTCCGAACCGTTCTCATGGTATCGCAATTCGTAAAAGAGCCCCGAGCCGAGACCGGAGCGCTTGATCGTCTTCAGGAACTGCTTTGGGATGATCATATCGGTATCGATATTGATCATCGCCAGGGGAGCGGCAACGCCGGTGAGCGTGGTGAATGGTTCCATTTTTCCGTTTCCGTCCTCGGCGCCTGTTCACAACGGTACGCCCCGATCACGAGGGGCGTTTATAAAAACTCCCGAACGTCGGCGAAGCGACCTTCGACGGCGGCGGCGGCGGCCATCGCCGGGCTCATCAGGTGCGTGCGACCGCCGCGCCCTTGCCGGCCCTCGAAATTCCGGTTGGACGTGGATGCGCACCGCTCGCCCGGTTGCAGCCGATCGGCGTTCATGGCGAGGCACATGGAGCAACCGGGCTCCCGCCACTCGAAACCGGCCTCGCGAAAGACCTGGTCGAGCCCTTCGCGTTCGGCCTCCAGCTTGATCAGCCCCGATCCCGGCACGACCATGGCGCCGACATGATCCGCCACGCGACGGCCGCGAACGATGGCGGCGGCGTCGCGGAGATCCTCGATCCGACCGTTGGTGCATGATCCAATAAACACCCGATCGATACGGATGTCCTGCATCGGCGTGCCCGCCTCAAGCCCCATGTAGTGGAGGGCGCGCTTCATGGCTTGGCGCTTGTTTTCGTCGGCGGCGTCGGCCGGATCGGGAACCCTTCCGGTGATCGGCACCACATCCTCCGGGCTGGTTCCCCACGTGATCTGTGGCGGAATCGCCGCCACATCGAGGGTTATTTCGCGATCGTAACGAGCGCCCTCGTCCGAAGGCAGGGTCCGCCAATAGGCAACCGCCTTGTCCCAATCGTCACCCTTGGGCGCCAACGGTCGGCCGGCGAGGAAGTTGAACGTCGTCTCGTCGGGGGCGATAAGCCCGGCGCGGGCGCCCGCCTCGATGGACATGTTGCAGACGGTCATCCGCCCTTCCATGCCGAGGGCGCGGATGGCGTTCCCCGCGTACTCGATGACATGTCCGGTACCGCCCGCCGTGCCGATTTTACCGATGATGGCGAGGACCAGATCCTTGGCCGTGATTCCGACGGCAAGATCGCCCTCCACCAATACCCGCATGTTCTTCGCCGGCTTCTGCATCAAGGTCTGGGTGGCCAAGACATGTTCCACCTCCGACGTGCCGATGCCGAAGGCCAAAGCGCCGAAGGCACCATGGGTCGAGGTGTGGGAGTCCCCGCAGACGACGGCCATCCCCGGCAACGTGAAGCCCTGTTCCGGGCCGATGATATGAACGATGCCTTGCCGGATGTCGGACATGGGGAAGAACTGGATCCCGAACGCCTCGCAGTTGTCGGCGAGGGTTTCGATCTGAATGCGGGACTCCTCGTCCTCGATCTCCAACGCGCGGTCGGTGGTGGGAACATTGTGATCGGCCACCGCCAGGGTCGCTTCCGGACGGCGCACGCCCCGTCCCGCCGTCCGCAAACCCTCGAACGCTTGCGGGCTCGTGACCTCGTGCACCAAGTGGCGGTCGATATAAAGAAGGCAGGTGCCGTCATCCTGGATATCGACCAGGTGACTTTGCCAGATCTTGTCAAACAAGGTCCGCGGTTGCGGCATCCTCAACCCTCCTAAAATGCGAACGATACGCCTCAGCTTTCCGTTGGTTCTTCGGGTGCGCTCGGTGCAGAAGTTTCGGCGGCTGCCGTGGCTGCTGCTTGCGCCTCCTCTTCCCGGCGAGCGGCGTTGTTCCGCTTGGTCGCCTCCTTGGCCAGGGCGGCCTCGCGCTTCTCCTCGGCCACGACCTTGGCGGCGAAACCGTCTACCTTCTCGGCGATACGCGCCCTCTTGCCGCGCCGGTCCCGCAAGTAATAGAGCTTGGCTCGACGCACGTCGCCCCGGCGAACGATTTCGATCGTCGCCACATTGGGCGAAAACAACGGAAACACTCGTTCGACGCCCTCTCCGTAGGAAATCTTGCGAACGGTGAACGACGACCCCAGACCGCGGTTGCGCCGGGCGATACAGACGCCCTCGAACGCCTGCAGGCGTTCGCGAGATCCCTCGACCACCTTGACTTTTACGCGCACGGTATCGCCAGGCGCAAACCAGGGAACGCCTCTCTCCCCGGATAGCCTTTCGATTTCGCGTTGTTCGAATTCCTCGATGATGTTCATGGTCCGCGTTCCTTCAACTCCTGCTGTGCCCCACCGTTCGTGGGTAAGCCATTTCGTCCTGAACTCTCCA
>JAHCKI010000119.1 GCA_026125865.1 Rhodospirillales bacterium | reverse complement strand
GGTCCAGGGGCGGGGCGATGAAATGGGCGCCTTGACCACCGGCCAGGTCTTCCAGGCGCTGCCTGAGGAAGGTGTTTGCCGCGACGCCGCCGGCGACGACCAACGTTCGCGCGCCCGTTGCGCGCAAAGCGTACGCCGTGCGATCGGCAACCGCGTCGCCCGCCGCCGCCTGGAATGACGCGCACAGGTCGGCGATGTCGGTGTCTTTCAGTGGGCCGGGCGGCAACGCGTCGACGGCGTGGATGACCGCGGTCTTGAGGCCGGAAAACGAAAAATGACAGTGGGGGCGTCCCTTCATGGGCCGGGGCAAGGCGAATCGCGCCGGGTTGCCGCCAAGCGCGCGCTGTTCCACCGCCGGGCCGCCGGGATAGGCGAGGCCGAGCACCTTGGCCACCTTGTCGAAGGCTTCGCCTAGGGCATCGTCGAGCGTCGTTCCCAATCGCCGGTATTGCCCGACTCCCTCCACCGTCAACAACTGGCAGTGACCACCGGAAACCAGCAACAGCAAATAGGGAAAATCCACGTCGTCGGTCAATCGTGCCGTAAGGGCATGGCCTTCCAGGTGATTGACGGCCACGAATGGGAGTTGATGAACGGCGGCGATGGCCTTGGCCGTCATCACGCCGACGATCAGGCCGCCGATCAGGCCGGGGCCGGCGGTCGCCGCCACCGCATCCAGATCCGAGAAATCGACACCGGCACGCGACAGGGTATCCCGGATGAGACCATCCAACACCTCTAGGTGGGCGCGGGCCGCAACCTCCGGCACGACACCGCCGAACGGGCGATGGGCATCCAGTTGCGAATACACGCAATGGCCGAGAATGCGACGATCGTCGGTCACCACGGCTGCCGCCGTCTCATCGCAACTGGTTTCGATGCCAAGAACGATCATTGATTCCGTCTTTATCACCGGTGCAGGATGGGTGTTGCGGGCCTCAATAAAGGAAACCGGATTTCCATGATTTTGCCTGTTCTCCGCATCGGCACGCGGGGCAGTCCCCTCGCTCTCGCTCAAACCGAAATGGTGCGGGCGGCCCTTGTCAAGCTATTCCCCGATTGGGCTCTTCCGGGAGCGATCGAGGTCGTCGTCATAACCACCAGCGGCGACAAAATTCTCGACCGCCCTCTTGCCGACATCGGCGGCAAAGGGCTGTTCACCAAGGAGATCGACGCCGCCTTGCTCGATGGCAAGATTGATCTGGCGGTCCATTCGGTCAAGGACCTGCCGACGCGTCTCCCCGATGGCATCCGCTTCGTCGCCACGTTGCCGCGCGAGGATCCGCGCGACGCCTATATTTCTCCACGCTTTAACGCTCTGGCCAAGATGCCGGCGGGGGCCGTCATCGGCACCGCGTCGTTGCGGCGCCAAGCGCAGGTTCTATACCGCCGCCCGGATCTTTCCGTCGTCTCCTTCCGCGGCAACGTCCAAACCCGATTGCGTAAGCTTGCCGCCGGCGAGGTGGACGCGACCCTACTGGCGATGGCCGGGCTCAAGCGCCTCGGCATGGCCGAAACGGCAACAGACATCATCGCCGAGGAAGACATGCTGCCGGCAGTGGGGCAGGGGGCTGTCGGCATCACCTGCCGAACCGACGACGACCGGACGTCGCGGCGGCTACTGGAAATCACTGACGAAACAACCATGACATGCGTTGCGGCCGAGCGCAGCCTGCTGCAGGCGCTCGATGGGTCCTGCCGAACACCCATCGCCGGATTGGCCAAGCTCGGCGCCGATCATGTGCTGTCTGTTCGTGGTTTGGTGGCGCGGCCGGACGGTCGCGAGGTCGTGAAGGGCGATCGCAGTGGCGATCCCGAAGATGCTTCAGCCCTTGGTTTCGATCTCGGTATGGAGCTGCGCCGGCAGGCGGGCTCCAATTTCTTCTGATGCCTATTCCGATGTGCACACCATGCGGTTGATGATCACCCGTCCCGAGGAGGACGCGCACTCCCTGGCGATTGCTTTGGCCAATTTGGGTGTTGAGAGCATCATGGAACCGCTGCTCGCAATCGAATTCATTGATGGACCATCGTTGCCGCTCGATGATGTTCAGGCGCTGCTTTTTACCAGCGCCAATGGCGTGCGCGCCTTTGTGCGCTGGAAGAGGGATCGCGCCATACGCTGTTTTGCGGTGGGGGCGGCGACCGCCGGTGCCGCCTTGGGAGCCGGCTTTGCGGCGGTCGAGGTTGCCGACGGCGATGTGAACGCGTTGGTCGAACTCGTTCGCAGCCGTTTGTCGCCAAGCGGCGGAACGCTCCTCCACATTGCCGGCAGCGCGGTTGCCGGCGATCTCGGCGGAATGCTGGCCGCGGCCGGGTTCTCCTATCGGCGCGTTGTGCTCTATAGAGCGATACGCGCCAAAGTATTCTCAATCGCGGGTCAACAAGCGCTTAGATCCGGGATGGTTGATGGTGTGGTGTTGTATTCGCCGCGAACGGCCCGGACCTTTGTCGGTCTAGTCCGCGAAGCAGACCTCGAAGGGGCATGCCGGAAGATGACGGCATACTGCCTTAGCCAAGCGGTGGCGGACGAGGTACCCCCCTTGGCATGGGAACGGGTCGTTGTGGGCGATCGACCCGATCAACAAGCCATGCTTGCATCCTTTGCCCAACAAACATAGTCAACCAAATCCAATAAATTAAGATTTGTCTCCCCACAAAGGCCCGTTCCTTGGTAGTGTGGCGGCTAGCAACTCAAACCGGCGCAACATGCCAAGGGGACGGGGGATGACTGGAGATCCCAAGATGGACGGGAAACCTGAAGAAGGCGGCAAGGTCGAGGGACCGACGGACGCCCAGAACGCAGAGACGGCTGGAGCGGATGACGCATCCCGCGGAGAATCAGCGCAATACGCGGCGGATTACTCGAACGAACCGGAGAGGAGCGCGGTGGAGGCCCCCGAGGAGACCCCAAAGGAAATCGATGCAGCGCCATCGAAGGGGACCAGCGGTGGAACCAGGATTCCGGAATCATCACTGGAGCGTCCGGAGCAAGGCGCCAGCGGGGCGGCGCGCACGCAGCCACCTCCGGCTAAAAAGCGCGGTTGCCTGGGGACGCTGTTTTGGCTTGTTGTTCTTCTGCTGATCGTTGGGGTTGGCGGGTACTACACCTTTCCGCAGTGGCAATCGGCTTTGCCGGAGGGACTTCGCGACCAAGCCACCGATCTTCACGCCCAGATCCAATCCAATGTGCAGGGTGTGATGGGCTCGACCGAACCGGCACCGGCGCCCGAGACAACGGCTGCCGAGTCCGAGACGGCTAAAGCGGCGACCACCGGAGAGACTGCCGAAGAAACACCGGCGGCCAAATCCGAAACGGCTGAAAAGGCAGAAGAGACCGCCGAGGAAGCGCCGGCTGAGACGGCCGAAAAGGCCGCCGAGGAAGCACCGGCGGCGGAAACCGAAACAGCCGCCACCGAAGAAACGCCGGCCCCAACTGCGGAAGAAGCACCGGCGGAAGAAACACCGGCAACGGCTACTGACGAAAAACCGGCGGTACCGGCCGAGGAAACGCCGGCCGCCACTGAAACGGCTGCTGCTGAAACACCTGCCACCGAGGAAACGCCGGCGGAGGGTTCAAACCTCGCGGTGCTTACCGATCGTATCGGCGCGCTGGAGCAGGCCGTAGCCGCTCAGGCGAGTGGTGAAAGCGCGACGGAGGGATCGGCGACGGTCCAGGGACTGGCGGAATTGAAGGCCGAGGCGGCGGAACTCAGCCAGCAACTGGCGAGCGTCCTGGGTCGGGTCAACACCCTTGAAAAAGACATCACGGCGCTTCGCAATGCCGGCTTGGCGGCGGTGACCGCCGGCGCCGCCGGTGCGGCGGCAGCGCAGCAAGCGGCGGAACTGTCACCCGAGACGTTGCAGCGGCTGGAGCGGTTGGAGCAGGCCGTTGCGCAATCAGCCGGGGCGGGTGAACAACTGGCCGCCGTCCAATCCATGGAGACGAAGCTGCAAGGCGTCGAAGAACAGCTTCAGGGCGTGGCTGACATCGATCGTCGCGTCGCCGAATTGGAGAGCGTGACACGCGCGACCGAGGAGCAGACCGCCGGCGCTACCGCTGCTGCGTTGGCGCTCAACGGTCTGGGACAGGCGCTCGGCGGTTCCGGTCCCTTCGCGGACGAACTGGCGACCCTGAAACAGGCGGTCGGTGACGATGCCGCGGCGGGTGAGGCCGTTGCTGCCCTTGAACCCCATGCGGCGGCGGGCGTTCCGACGCTGGCGGACCTGTACAGTCGTTTCCCGGCGGTGACCGAGGCGGTCGTGCAAGCGGATACCGAGATGCAGGAAGAGGGCTGGGAAGCACGGGTCCTCAATCGCCTGCAGTCGTTGGTGTCGATCCGACGGACCGGCGAGGCCGCGGTCGAAAGCGGCGGCGTCGACTCCGTGCTATCGTTGGCCGAGCAGCGGTTGGCGAAGGGTGATCTGCAAGCCGCGGTATCGGCACTCGAGGGCTTGGAAGGAGCCCCCGCGGAAGCAGCCGGCGATTGGGTTGCCGACGCAAAGGCCCGGTTGACGGCGGACGACGTGCTGAAGCAGTTGCAGATCCGCATTATCTCCCTGCTTTCGAAGACGGGAGGCTGAGACGATGATCCGCTGGATCTTCACATTCATCGTCATCGGCGTCATCGCTCTTCTGGCGTCCTGGCTCGCCGGCGATCCCGGGGCGGCGACACTCAATTGGATGGGCTATCGTATCGAGACGTCGATGGCCGTCGTGTTCGCCGTCGTCATTCTGATCGTCCTCGTCGCTGCCATTCTTTACCGCATATGGTGGACGTTGCGGCGCATGCCCCGCACCCTGTGGCAAGGGCACAAGGAGCGCCGCCGCCGCAAAGGAACCAAGGCGCTCAGTCGTGGGTTGGTAGCGGTGGCGGCAGGCGATGCCGAAACCGCCCATCGGCAGGCGCGGCGCGCCAGTTCTATGATCGACGACCCCTCGCTGACTCTGCTGCTGTCGGCGCAGGCGGCACAATTGGAAGGGGACGAAAAGGCGGCCGAACGCTTCTTCGAGCAGATGAAGGATCGTCGCGATACCGAATTTCTCGGCATTCGCGGGTTGCTGACCCAGGCGATGAAGAAGGAGGACTGGGACGAAGCGCTCAAGCTGGCGCGGCGCGCCTATCGTCTCAATCCCCGCAGCGAATGGGTTGTGAAGACCCTCTACGACCTGCAAAAGCAAACCGGCCGTTGGAACGATGCGCAGGTGACGCTTGGTGAATCAAAGCGCTTGAAACTGATCGCGCCCAAGGCAGCGGAACGGGAGCGGGCCGAAATCCAGTATCAGCTCAGCCTGAAGTCAACCGGTGCGGAAGCCGCGAAGCTGGCGCAAAAGGCGTACAAAATCGATCCGACATTGGAGCCGGCCGCCGTTCGCTGGGTGGAGTTTCTCATGGCCGAGGGACGGCACGGCAAGGCGGCGAAGGTCCTTGAGGAAGCCTGGCAACGGAACCCGAGTACGGTCTTCTCGGATCTGTATCGCAAGGCGCGCCAAGCCGACGACGATGTCAAGTGGCTGGCCGCCGCCAAGCGGCTGGCGTCACGTAAGCCGCAAGACCTGGAAAGCCGATTGCTGGTAGCGACGGCGGCGCTCGACGCCAAGAAGTGGAAAGACGCGCGCGCGCAGTTGGAGCCGGTGGCCGGCGACGATGCACCGTCGCGGGTGTGCCGCCTGATGGCCCGCCTGGAGGAAGGCGAGCATGGGGACTTGGCGCGCGCCCGCGAGTGGCTGATCCGCGCCAGTGCCGGAGACGAACCGCAAGCGCTATTGGTTCCCCTGACCGCGGCCCAGGCGGAATCGGCGATGGCGGACCAATCTCCGACGGAAGAGCCTTCGACGGAACCACCAGCCGAACAACAGTCCGAACCGGAAACCGAGACGCCCGGCAAAGGCGCAACGACGGCCGCCGCGGCATCTTGAGAGGGTGGCGGGAGCGCGTGTACGCGGCGGGCGGCGGACAGGCGCACAACCGTGCGGACAACCATTGACGCTTGCCGACCGCGAGGCTAAAGAACGTCGCCAAATCCCACACGGGGCCGAAGTAGCTCAGTGGTAGAGCAACTGATTCGTAATCAGTAGGTCCGCGGTTCAAATCCGCGCTTCGGCACCATTTATCCTCTGTGGTTCATCCTTTTATCGAAATCTCATGCCGTCGGGTTCGGAGCACACGAAGATCGTGGCGGCACGTACGGCCTCTCGTGCGCGACGCGATCAGGTGACTCGACCTGATCGGATTTTGCTCAAGAGCACGGTGCGGTCAGATAGACCGCGCGGTCGTGCTCAAAACTATTGCTCTAGGCCGTTCGGCGCATACCGGAGGAGTGGCTTGCCGCCTATCCCGACATGCCATGGCATGCCATGCGAACGATCGGCGACAAGCTTCGGCACGAATATCAGCGCGTCTGTGAAGTTCTCCTTTGGGGCATCGTCGATGTGTACGCCGACCTTTTGAAGACGACAATCGAAGACATGCTCGACAAGCACAGCGACGGCTGAAACCGATACCGCGGCGCCGCTTCGGCTCCCCACCTCTGCACCGATGGCAGAGGCATTCTGCCCCTTGCTGCCGTTGGCGGAGAGGGGCGGATAAGCCGCGAAGCAAAGGTACTTGCGCTTTGATCGTCAAAGCAGTCTATTTGCGTCCGTCCAACGGTGAGGGTGTCGCGGGGAACCTTTAAATGATACATCCAGAGGTCCGGGCGCCAGAGAACAATAGTCGAAAAACGTTGCGTTAATTACCGGAGTGACGGGACAGGACGGCGCCTATCTAGCCGAGTATCTGCTCGACAAGGGCTGTACGGTTCACGGCGTCAAGCGGTGGTCGTCTTCGTTCAACACCGGCCGGGTCGACGACATCTATGTGGATCCACATGAGGAGCACACGCGCTTTTTCATGCACTACGGTGATTTGACCGACGCCACCAACCTGATCCGTCTGGTACAGGAAACCCGACCGACCGAGATCTACAACTTGGCAGCGCAGAGCCATGTGCAGGTCAGCTTCGAGACGCCCGAGTACACCGCCAATGCCGACGCGCTCGGAACGCTCAGGCTATTGGAGGCTGTTCGCATTCTCGACATGGCAGACCGGGTGCGCTTCTACCAGGCGTCCACCTCGGAACTCTATGGCAAGGTCCAGGAGGTGCCACAGTCGGAGACGACGCC
>JAHCKI010000118.1 GCA_026125865.1 Rhodospirillales bacterium | reverse complement strand
GTTGCTGGCATACGAAAAACTGTCACCGATCGGCTCGTTCTCCGTCGCCGCGTCGTTCGGCAACGTTCATGGCGTCTACAAGCCGGGCAACGTCAAGCTGCGTCCGGAAATTCTCAAAAACTCTCAGGACTTGATCAAGTCGCGTTCGGGCACGGGAGCCAATCCGCTCAACCTAGTGTTCCATGGCGGTTCGGGTTCCGAAAAGGACAAGATCACGGAAGCGGTCAGCTACGGCGTATTCAAAATGAACATCGACACCGACACTCAGTTCGCCTTCTCCGAAGGGGTCGGGAAGTTCGTCGATGAGCACAGGAACGCCTTCCACCACCAACTCGATCCGGAAACCGGCGCGCCGCTGAAGAAATTCTACGATCCGCGCAAGTGGCTTCGACAAGCCGAGCAAAGCATGATCGAGCGCCTCAGTGAGGCCTGCGTCGATCTCGGCTCGAAAGGTAAGTCGATCGCACAAGCGTAATTCTCGGTACGTGTCGCTCGGCCCCCTTCCGTAAATGCGGGAGGGGGTTGCCCAATGAACTACGAGGTCGTTTCCCGGCCTCGTAGTTTCCTGACAATGGTCGCGAGAGCGCCGATGCCACGGCCGTTTCGGAAGGGCGAAACGTAGCGTTCGAGGAAGACATCGCGCGGGCCTCGGCCCTCGGGCGGCTTGTCGGTGTTGTCTTCGGCGGGTGACCATTCCACGACAATGACCCGACCGGCGCGGCGCATGCGAAACACCGCCCCCACCGGCTCCAATTGTATGTTCAGCCCCGGCAGTACGTCGATGGCGCCGCCGTCCATGGCGAAGTATTCGTACGCATCCCATGGGTTTGGGCCCACTCTTCGGTATTCGCCGACGATACGGCCGCCGAAGGGGCGCCGCGTCTTGGCATTGGGATCAAGGACATCGCGCGCGTCAACGCGGCGTTGCGCCAATGCTAGGCTCTGTTCATGCAGATTGTGTTTGCCGGTCATGCGTGACTTCCCGATTGACTGATCCCGACGACCCGGAAAAGTTGCTTCATAGCAGAAGGTTTTATGCGCGACCATGCGATCGAATCGGTCTGATATGCGCGCGGTGCGCGCTGGCCTTAAGTAAGCGGGCACCATAAGGGAAGGATGTGCTGTCTTTAGCCGACATCTTGATCGTCGTCGCATTTGTTCTCTACAGCATCGGCGTTGGCCTTAGGTCGCGGGCGAAAGCGAGCCGGAACCTGGAGGAATATTTCCTCGCCGGCCGCACGTTGCCCGGCTGGAAAGCCGGTATCAGCATGGCCGCCACCCAATTTGCCGCCGATACGCCGTTGCTGGTGACCGGCCTGATCGCCGTTGCCGGCGTGTTTTCGCTCTGGCGGCTATGGATTTACGCCGTTGCGTTCTTGATGCTCGGCTTCCTTCTCGCGGCAAGCTGGCGGCGGGCGCAGGTCCTGACCGATGCCGAGTTTACCGAGATCCGCTACGGCGGCGGCGCGGCGGCGGTGCTCCGGGGCTTCAAGGCGCTGTATTTCGGCACGCTGTTCAATTGCACCGTGCTGGCGTGGGTGTTGTTCGCGGCAAAATCCATCGCCGAGCCATTTCTTCTGTGGCACCAATGGCTGCCGGAATGGTGTTTCCTCCCATTCGTGACGTTGATCCAATGGATCGGTGTGCCGCTGGCCACTAATCCCGGCGGCGAGATGGTGTGGGTTTTGTCCGCCAACAACCTGATCTCGATCTTGGCGATCGTCGCCGTTACCGCCCTGTACTCGACGACCGGGGGTCTGCGCAGTGTGGTCAACACCGACATACTGCAGTTCGCATTGATGATGGTGGCGACGGCGGTATTCGCCTGGATCGTCGTCGGCGAAGTCGGCGGACTTGCCGCCCTGCCCGATCGCATCGCCGATCTATTCGCCGCCGGCCGCACCATCGACGGAATCTCGCCCGACCAGATCCTGGCCTTCGACCCGTGGAACGCCAAGGGCGTCACCTTGCCTCTGCTTGCTGTCTTCGCCTTGCAGTGGCTGGTGCAGCTTAACGCCGATGGTACCGGCTATCTGGCGCAGCGATCGATGGCGTGCCGTTCCGATACCGATGCCAAGCAGGCGGCGATCGTTTTCACCGTCGCCCAGGTCCTGGTGCGTAGCCTGTTGTGGTTGCCGTTGGGGCTGGGATTGTTGCTCTTGTTTCCGCCCGATCCCCCCGCCCTTGATCCCCACGCCACCGCACCGTTGGCGCAACTCACCGCCGAGCGCGAGATGACCTACGTGCGCGGGATCGCGGAAACCCTGCCGTCGGGATTCAAGGGGTTGATGTTGACGGCGATGCTAGCTGCGTTGGCCTCGACGGTGGATACCCATCTCAACTGGGGTTCGTCCTATTGGACCAACGACATCTACAAGCGCTTCTTCTGTCCCCTGGTCCTCAAACGCGAGCCCGATCCGCGTCGTCTGGTGTGGGTGGCGCGCGCGGCCAACCTTCTGATCCTAGCCATCGCGCTGCTCATCATGACCCAATTGTCGTCCATCCGCATGGCATGGCAGACGTCGCTGTTGCTCGGTGCCGGCATGGGGATTCCGCTGGTATTGCGATGGTTGTGGTGGCGAATGACGGCGCTGGCCGAGATTGCCGCCGTTGTCGTTTCCCTGGTGCTGGCGCCGGTATTGTTGCTGACCTTGCCGGCCACCGATGATGACGCACTGCGGTTGCTCATCATGGCGCTCGTTTCCTCGGCGGCAGCGGTCGTCACAGCGTGGCTTCGTGGACCCGAAGATCATGCCGTGTTGCAGGCCTTCTATCGCCGTGTCCGCCCGCCGGGGTTCTGGTCCCCCATCGCCCGGTCGCTCGACATGCCCGACGACGGTCCTCACCGCCTGTGGATCGGATGCCTGATGACCGCGACGGCGGCGGTGTCTCTCTTTTGCCTGCTCGTCGCCATCGGTTCCTGGCTCTGCGGCAGTCCCGCCCCGCCTTGGGCCCCGTCACGGACGCTGTACCTATGGACGCTGGCGATTGTCGGCTTCGCCCTGGTTCCCGTGTGGTGGCGCGCCGCGTTCCAAAGCAGGCAATGGTGAATGCTTTCGCCGGTGCCCTATATCGAACCGGGAAAAGGCCAAGTGAAGAGGTGATTGTCGGGATCGGGTCGGCGTTTTGCGGGCAAGTCGGCGGCGGGGGTTCCCAACGTGACGAAACCGATCAATTCGTCGTCGGCATCGAAAGCGAAGGCGTCGCGGATGGCGTTGTCCCGCACCCGGTCGCCGCTGAGCAGGATGCCGCCGTAACCGAGAGCATTTGCGGCCAGGAGCAGATTCTGCACGGCCATGCCCACCGAAGCATATTGTTCGCTTGCCGGCACCTTCGGGTGACGCTGGTTAATGCGCGCGGTGACGGCGATCAAGGTGGGGCCGCACAGGGCCTTGTCCCGCTCTTTCTCGACCATGTCCGGCGTCATGTCCGGGGTTTTGTCCGCCTTGGCGGCGACGAACAAGTCGGCGAGATGCGGACGCGCCTCATCCGCAATCAACAGAAAGCGCCAAGGCCGCAGGGCGCCGTGATCCGGCGCCGTCACGGCCGCCGTGACCATCCGGCGAATCTCGTCTTTCGTTGGTCCGGGTGATCCCAGGTGCTTTGGCGACACCGACTGGCGTGTCGTTATGGCCTCCAGAATGGCCGCCGATGTCGCGATTTCCATGAGCTGTCTCCGACCGTTGGTATAGTCAGGGTCTCAACAATACATTTCGGCAACCACTCGGCAGGTCGGCGAGAGTGATTGTCGGTGGACCCGATGGCTTGAATTTCTTGCGCTCTTCAACCTTGCGCATCGCATCCTCGGAAAACCACCAAGCCAGACTATCGTCACACCCATCGCCCGGTGGCGGCGGCTCTTGTTCGCTGCAAGCAGCATCGCCGTCAGGGCAGTGTAGACGGACATGGAAATGATGGTCATGCCCCCACCATGGCCGGATTTTGCGCAACCAATCGCGATCGCCGTCGGCGGTTCGACAAAGGCTCCGCTTGATGGCCGGGTTGACGAAGATACGCGCGACACGAGGGTCCCGCGCCGCCGTGCGCAACAGCGCGGCCTCACGCTTCGTCCAGTGGCCGTTCACCTCAAGCCCGCGGTCGTTCAGCATCGATATGGCGGACGTGCTTTCGCGTTCTTCCCGTGTAAGTGCGCGGTCCGGTGCCGGCCGGAACCAGATGTCCACATCGAGACCGGTCTGATGGCTGGCGTGTCCGCTCTTCATCGGTCCGCCGCGCGGTTGAGCAAGGTCACCGACAAGAAGGCCATCCCAGCCTTGCTGCCGCACCGACTCCGCGAACGATCGCACGAAATGGATCAGGGACGGATGGCCGTAAAAACGATTGCGGGATGGACGCATGACTTGAAAGCCGGGGCCATCGCTCACCAGCGTCTCGCCGCCGCTCAAACAACCGCGGCTGTACTTGCCGTATACCTGAGAGCGACCGTCCGAGGGTTTTTCCACTCGCCACCACGTTGGCTCAGCGGATGCCGGTTCAGTAAAAGTTGACAGGAGGACGCCGCCAAGAGCAATAACCGTGACAAACGGGATCAAATATCGATCAAACCACATATTAATGCCTCACTCGGGTTTCTAGCGCAGCATCCCATAATTATGTTGTTATAGCCCGATTTCGCCTGGGGATCGAAGCTGATAAGTGTTCCCGGGTACCACCTCTCGATTGCGAAAGGGTAAAGGCCATGTCGCTGCCCGATCCCGCCAAACGATATAGCGTCGAAGATTACTTGAGTTGGCCGAAAGATGTGGCGTGCGAGCTGATTCAGGGGGCGATTCACGAAATTCCTTCGGCGCCGACGGAGGAGCATGAAAACGCGCTCATAGCAATCGGCAGCCTTCTGGTTGGATACATTCGCGCCGAAAGTTCCAGCGATGAGCAAAATGGCGACGAATCGAATCCGTGCGCCGTATTCGTCGAACCGGTGGACGTGGTGTTGGCGTCCGACACGGTGGTCCAGCCGGACATCACCGTCGTCTGTGATCACCACAAGCTGGCCAACGATCGTTATGTGGATGGCGCCCCCGACTTGGTGGTCGAGGTGCTGACCCCGGAAACCGCCGACTGGGACAGAAACGAGAAGCGCGCCGCGTACGAGCGGGCGGGGGTGACGGAGTACGTCATCGTGGCGCCCGCAACACACACCCTCGAGGTCTACCTCCGGCAGCCGGACGGCCGATACGGCGAGCCCGATGTATTGGGGCCGGCCGACGATATCTCGTTCTTGACGATTCCCGGCTTGGAGGCGTCCATCGCGGACGTTTTTGGCTGGCCACTGCCCCAGGAAACGTGAAAAATCCCGCCCGTGGGGACATGAAGGCATGTCCATGACCGCGCGGGGAGGTTCGACCATGGCAGCATACGTGATCGCCGATATCAAGATTCAGGATAGCGGTCCCTATGAGGAGTATCGCAAACGGGTGCCGGCAACGATCGAGAAGTTTGGGGGTCGCTATCTAGCGCGCGGCGGCGCTGTTGAGGTGATGGAGGGTGATTGGCAGCCCTCCCGCGTCGTCATTCTGGAATTTCCCGACATGGATGCGTTGAGACGCTGGTACCATTCCGAGGAATACCGGAACGGCGTCATTCAATTGCGCCAGAGCGCCTCCGAAGGCTCCATCATCGCCGTTGAAGGCCTTTGAATTCGCCGCAGGAGTACCCACCATGACGCGAGAAACCATTCGATTCGAGGTGATCGATCACGTCGCCTACGTCACGCTCAATCGCCCCGATGCTGTCAACGCCATCAATCTGGATCTGGCCCGGGAATTGATGCAGGTCTCCATTCTTTGTGATCAGGATCCGGCGGTGCGCGCCGTGCTTCTGACCGGCGCGGGCAAGATGTTTTGCGCCGGGGGCGATCTGCGCGCCATGGCCGCATTTGGCGACAACGTTTCCGCCGGCCTGAAGGAAATGACGCTCAACCTGCACGGGGCCATGTCCCATTTCGCCTGCATGTCGGCGCCACTGATTGTCGCCGTCAACGGCGCTGCCGCGGGTGCAGGCATGAGCCTGGCCATCGCCGGAGACTTCGTGATTGCCTGCAAATCGGCCAGCTTCGTCATGGCGTACACGGCGGCGGGATTGGTTCCTGACGGCGGATCGACATACGTCATGCCGCGGCTGATCGGCACCCGCCGGGCGCTCGAGCTCATGATCACCAACCGCAAGCTGAGCGCGGCGGAGGCGGCGGACTGGGGGTTGATCAATCGCGTCGTGGAAGACGACACCCTGATGGACGAAGCGAAGGCGCTGGCGCAAAAACTGGCGCAAGGCCCGACCCGAAGCTTCGGCGAAGTCAAGCGGTTGTTGAAAAGCAGCTTCACCACCGACCTGGAAACCCAAATGGAACAGGAAGGCCGAGCCATTTCGGGAATCGCCCGCACCCACGACGGCCGCGAAGGCATCGCCGCCTTCCTCAACAAGCGCAAACCCGTGTTTACGGGAGAATAAGCCGGCGGTCGCAGCAATCCGACCGGGTAGGGCGGAATAGCCGAAGGCGTATTCCGCCGAATGGCCGCGGCGTCCAGGTCGCGCGCGACAGGCTCAGGCCGGCATGTGGCTCATCCTTCGTCAGGCTCAGGATGAGGTACTGTGGACCACAATAAGGTACCTCATCAAAAATACAGAACCTCATGCCGAGCTCCGTCGAAGCATAAGCCTGATGCAGCCTGAGCCTCACCGACGCGCAAGCGCCATCCACGCAACGACGCCGCATCCGGCGTAACGACGCCCGCCGCCCCCGTCGCCGGCGCGTTCGTGGCGTCTGTGCATCCGACGGAATACGCGTTCGGCTATTCCATCCTACGGGGTCTTCCCCCAAACAGACAATTGCGAGCCGGCGCAGCCGGCGCGGCAATCCATCGGCGACGACTTACGACATGCCCGCGACGGTGGTGTCGAGCGCGGCGATGCGGGTTTCGAAACCCTCGCGGTAGTGTTCCATGCCGGCCTCGCCGACGTAGACCTCGAAAGCTGCGGCGAAGTAATCCCGCGCTTGCCGCAACAAGGCTGCGTTGCTGGTTCGTTCTCCCAGCGCCTGAAACGCCTTGCCCAGGTTCATTTGGGTCAGAGCCCAATCGAGCGGCACACGCTCGCGTGTCCGTTCCTCCAGGGCATTGCGATAGGCGATGACGGCGTCTTCGAGCCGCGCCGTGCCGCTCTCCCGCTCCCCCAGCGTTGCAAGCGCGGTGCCCAGGTTGTTCTGGGTCATGGCCCAATCG
>JAHCKI010000117.1 GCA_026125865.1 Rhodospirillales bacterium | reverse complement strand
TACCGGCATTTACGGAAACGAAAATCCGCCTTGATGTAGAGTTGTCTCCTCAGGAAATCGATCCCGACGGCACGCGGGATTTCAAGGTCCTTTCCGGCGCGAATTACCAGAAATTGGTCAAGCAAGCGGTAAGAAACATTTTTCCCGACGTCACCGGCCGTCAGGAACAGCGTGCGTTGTTGAAGCTCTTCAGTCCGGGAGCCGCCTTCGACATCCGCCAGGCGGTCCTGGACGCTGAGGAAAATGGCCGGTCCATCATAGGCCAACGCACAACCTTTTACGTGCACGCGAGCGATGATTTCGACCAGTTCAACAAGGGTCATATCAGCGCCGACGTACCCGAGTCCGAGCGACGAATTTCCGACCAACAGATTGAATGGTTCCGCATCCTAAAAGACCGCGGACTCGTCAAATCGCGGTTCAATACAACGTTCTTTACCAGTGGCGACTCGCGCTCTCCGGAACTTGCGGGCGTAGGGGGTGCGCTGGTCGGATCGTTCTGGACGATGATGGTGACCCTCGTCCTATCATTCCCTGTTGCGGTCGGCGCCGCTATCTACCTCGAAGAATTCGCACCGAAGAACCGCTGGACGGATCTGATTGAGATCAACATCAACAACCTCGCTGCGGTTCCGTCGATCGTTTTTGGATTGTTGGGCCTGGCCGTGTTCCTGAATTTCTTCGGGTTCCCACGCTCGGCGCCGTTAGTCGGCGGAATGGTGCTGGCGTTAATGACGCTACCGACCATAATAATCGCGGGTCGCGCAGCACTGAGAGCGGTGCCACCATCGATCCGCGAAGCAGCCCTTGGCGTTGGCGCCTCAAGGATTCAAACCGTGTTTCACCATGTGCTACCCCTGGCTATTCCAGGCATGCTGACAGGCACCATCATCGGTATGGCACGGGCCTTGGGTGAAACGGCACCCTTGCTGATGATCGGCATGGTCGCCTTCATCGTCGATATTCCATCCAACCCCTTGGACCCAGCGACGGCGATGCCCGTTCAAGTGTACCTTTGGGCGGATAGTCCCGAACGCGCGTTTGTCGAACGAACATCGGCGGCAATCGTCGTCTTGCTCTGTTTTCTTGGGGTTATGAATGCCCTCGCAATCCTGCTTCGAACACGGTTTGAAAAAAAGTATTAGGAAACAAGAAAATGTCGAGTGTGGCGGCAAAATCGATTGAGCCCTTGGTATCCGTTGATACATCGGACGTTGCAGGAACCGGTAAGTCGACAGAACCGGCGAAGCACCTGCCGAAATTCGTGACGCAGAACGTCGACGTCCATTACGGCGCGAAACAAGCACTGAAAGACGTTACAATCGACATTTTTGAGAAACAGGTAACAGCCCTTATCGGACCTTCGGGCTGCGGCAAATCAACGTTCATTCGCTGCCTCAATCGCATGAACGACATCATCGATATTTGCAAGGTCAGCGGATCGATCCTGTTGGATGGAAAGGACATCTACGCCAGAGAGATGGACGTTGTCCACCTTAGAGCCCGGGTCGGAATGGTGTTTCAGAAACCGAATCCCTTTCCGAAATCTGTTTTCGAAAATGTCGCGTACGGTCCACGTATCCACAGCATCGCCCGCGACAAGACGGATCTGGAGCAGATCGTGCACACCAGCCTGGAGAAAGCCGGGTTGCTGAACGAGGTCAAGGACCGGCTGCACGAACCAGGCACGGGGCTCAGCGGCGGCCAGCAGCAACGCCTATGCATCGCTCGCGCCATCGCCGTCGATCCGGATGTCATTCTGATGGATGAACCGTGCTCGGCGCTCGACCCCATCGCCACCGCCAAGATCGAGGAATTGATCGACGAGTTGTGTGAAAATTACACCATTGTCATTGTCACCCACTCGATGCAGCAGGCCGCGCGCGTTTCGCAGCGCACGGGATTTTTTCACTTGGGCCTGCTTGTCGAATGTGGGGAAACGGAACAGATCTTCACCAATCCGCATGACGAACGGACTCAAGGATACATCACCGGTCGCTTTGGCTAAATTTACAACGCGCCGTTACATTGCGTGCCGTTACATTAGGAGCAAACGATGCCGTCGAAGCATATCGTCAAGTCGTTCGATGACGAACTCAACAAGCTCGACAACGCCATTGCCAAGATGGGCGGTCTGGCGGAACACCAACTGGCAGAAGCGATCGAGGCTCTCGTTCATCGTGATATCGAAAAAGCAGCGATGGTAACCGCCGCCGACAAATTCATCGATCAACTGGAATCGGAGATCGACCACGATGCGGTCACTTTGCTAGCGCGCCGTCAGCCGATGGCGGCCGACCTGCGAAGCGTCATCGCCGCCCTCAAGGCGTCCGGTATTATCGAACGTATCGGTGACTACGCCAAGAACATGGCCAAGCGAACCATCGCCCTCGCCGAGGTTCCGCCAATGCCGCCGACGGCAAGCGTTGCGAGGCTTGGGCGCCTGACGCAGCAGATGTTCAAAGACGTCTTGGATGCCTATAGCGAACGGGATTCCGAGAAAGCGGACTTAGTGCGCGCCCGTGACCAGGAGGTAGACGCGCTTTACATGAGTGTTTTCAGAGAGCTTTTGACCTATATGATGGAGGATCCTCGAAACATCACACCGTGCACCCACCTTTTGTTCGTGGCCAAGAACATCGAACGGATCGGCGATCATGCAACGAATATTGCCGAACACATCCACTATGTCGTTTGCGGCGAGATGCCTACGGACGAGCGCCGCAAGGGCGACAACTCGAGCTTCGCTGTCATCGAACCGAAAGATCGGTGAGATCTGATTGTCCTGTAACGAGATCCACGAAGGATGGTTGACGCAAAACCTCGGATTCTTATCGTTGAAGACGAAGAGCCTCAGGCCGAGGTCCTGCGTTACAACTTCTCTCGTGAAGGCTTCGATGCCGTGGTCGCCCGCGATGGCGAGGAAGCGTTGCTCATGGTGGACGAGCAGCAGCCGGATCTGGTGCTGCTCGACTGGATGTTGCCGGGTGCTTCCGGCCTGTCCGTTTGCCAGCGGCTTCGAGCGCGCAGGGAAACACGCAACCTTCCGATCATCATCGTCACGGCCCGCGACGAAGAGGCCGACCGCGTTCGCGGTCTCGAATTCGGCGCCGATGATTACGTCACCAAGCCCTTCTCGCCCAGCGAACTGGTGGCGCGCGTTCGCGCCGTGCTTCGGCGGTCACGCCCCGCCTTGTCCGAGGAACGGCTGACCTACGGCGACGTCACCATGAATTTGGCCGCCCACCGGGTCACGCGCAACGGTCATGCCATCCGCCTGGGGCCGACGGAATACCGCCTGCTGCAACTGTTCATGGAGCGCCCCGATCGGGTGTTCAGCCGCGAACAACTCCTGGACAAGGTCTGGGGTCGCGACATCCACGTGGAACTGCGCACGGTCGACGTCCACATTCGTCGCCTGAGAAAGGCGCTGAACGAGTTCGAGGGGCCGGACATCATTCGAACCGTCCGCGGCGCCGGCTACGCCCTCGACGCCACGGCGAATTGAACCGTTCAGTCAAACCGCATCAAGCGGCGGCGATGGTTTCCGCGTTGAGAGAGGGAAGTTCTTCGATGAGCTTTTGAACCTCGCTGCTCTCCGCCCAATCGGCGATCTCACTCCCGGACATGGGCTGGCCGATCAGGTATCCCTGGATGATATCGCAATCCAGCCCAATGAGCTTGCTTAAAATAGGCTTCGTCTCGACGCCTTCGGCGACCACCTTGAGGTTCAAATTGTGGGCGAGATCGATCGTCGACTGAACAATCGTGGCATTCGTGCTGCCGTGCGCCATGGTCATGACGAACGACTTGTCGATCTTAAGTTCGTTGACGGGAAGTTGACTGAGGTAGGACAGCGACGAATAGCCGGTTCCGAAATCGTCGATCGCCAGACTGCACCCAAGCTCGGTAATGGTGTTGGCGATTTTGAGCGCACGGTCCGGATCTTTCATCAGGGCGCTTTCGGTGATTTCCACGATAATCCTGACCGGATCGACGTTCCACTCCGCGAGCTTGGTCTTGAGGAGTTCCGGCAAGCTTCTATTGTGCAATTCCCGCGCCGAAAGGTTGATCGCGACGGTCAGGTCAAGGCCCACCGACTGCCATTGCGAGAGCTGACATAACGCCGTATCGACCGCTAGCGAGGTGAGTTGTTCGATCAGTCCGCAGCGTTCGGCTTGCGCGACAAACTCTTCCGGTCCGACACGATCGTAAACCGGATGGTGCCACCGGGCCAACGCTTCAACACCGATGATGCGCCGCTTCCGGACGTCGAGTTTCGGTTGGTATTCGAAGAAGATCTGGTGGTTTTCGATGGCACGGCGCAGTTCGCTCGCCAACGTCAACTGGCGGACGCTGAAACGGTCTTCGTTGTGATCATAGAGAGCGATTCCAGTCTGGCTCTCCTTCGCCGTGTACATGGCGACGTCGGCACACTGAAATAGTCGCTCCTTTTCCCTCCCGTGTTCGGGGTAGAGCGCAATACCGATGCTGCCGCCAACTTCGATGATCACCCCGTCGTAGGTAAAGGGCTCGCGCAAGGCGTTGTATATGCGCCCGGCAACGCGTTGCGCCCTTTCCAATCCGCTTCCCGCCGGCAATACGGCCGCGAATTCGTCACCGCCGAGACGCGAGATGGCATCGGTGGTTCGCAACGAAGCGCGCAGCCGGCGCGCCACGTCCCGCAGCAAGGCGTCGCCGGCCTGATGGCCTAGGGTGTCGTTGACCTCCTTGAAGCGATCAAGATCCAGCATCAGCAAGGCGGCCGTCTGCCCGTTGCGTTCCGCGAGCGCCAGCGCTTGATCCAGTTGTTCGCTCAAATACACGCGATTGGGGAGGCCGGTCAGGGCATCATGCAGCGCTTGATATTGCAGCCGCGCCTCTTGCGCCTTGCGATCCGTGATGTCGCGAATGATGAAGACCAGGCGCTGCTCGTTGCCCAAGTGAATGACTCCTGCGCCGACCTCGACCGGGAACTCGGTGCCGGTGGATTTACGGCCCTCGGCCTCGTGGTACGCGGCCACGCTGTTGGGATCCCGCGACCGGTTTGCCCGCAATGCGGCGGGCACAAAGTCAAACACCGAACGGCCTATCAATTCACTGCGATGATGGTCGAAAAGCCGCGCCGCCGCTTCGTTGGCGAGTTCGATGCGGCCGTCATCGGTCGTCACCAGAATGCCGTCAAAGCTGCTCTCGAACACGCTTTTGATGAGTGCATCGGCCCGTTCCAGCTTGGCCGTATTGACCATGCCCAGTGTTGCGCGGGAACGGTGGCGCGCGCTTTCGTAGGTCGCGATGTATCGGCTCAGTCCCGATTCGATCTTATTGTTTTTGGTTCCGATGGAGAGCGACATCAAATGGCTTTCTTCGGTTCGTCTGGAAAATCAGTTGCGCAATCGACCGAGACCGGAAGTTACTGACCGCTCCGCCACTTCTTCATGACTCTTTGGACCAGCGATGCGTTGTCCGCGTCTTCGCCCCACGCCCGACTGAACGACGCTGTCGCGCTGCGCGGGCGTTGCCCCTCGGGGAGCACATCGAAGCGAACCCGCGCCGGCACCGGGACGCCTTCGCCGACGATGATGGCCTCCGAATTTCGCAAGGACGGCAGAAAGTCCAACAGACCGTCGCTCCAATCCGGCATGACTCCGCGAACAAATTCCTGATCGGTATTGCTGGTCAGTCTGAGCGCCAGAATGGTGTTGCACTGGGACAAGGCATTGAGCGACAGGTCCGAAGGCCGCTGACTGACGATACCGAGGGATACGCCGTATTTTCGGCCCTCCTTGGCGATGCGGGAAAGAATGCGTTTGGTCGGTTCGAAGCCGAGTTTCGAATCCTCCGGCACATAGCGATGCGCTTCCTCGCAAACCAAAAGGATTGGCAAAGCACCTTCGCTATACAAACCAAAATCGAAAGTAATTCTGCAGAGTACGGCGACAACAATGTTGAGTACTTCTGAAGGCACAGCCGATAGATCAAGTATTGTCATCGGTTTTCCGTTACCGGGAATACGAAAGAGGCGAGAAAGGATACTTTCCATGTTGTCATGGACCATGATCCCGCCGAACATGAACTTGTATCGTGCATCGGAAGAGAGATTATTGATCCGCGATATGAGCTTCAGGTATGGCGCGTTCGACTCGGCTTTGTCCAACTGCCCCATCTCTCTGTTCAAGATCTTGACAACGTCGCCCATATGATACGGCACGGGGGTATTGACCGTAATTTGTTTGGCTCGGGTGTTGTTTCCGGAAAATGATTTCTTCGCTTCCAGAATAACTTCCGCCAAAATCCGCAACTCGGTGGCGACATCGTCCGCCTTGTGCTTCGAACCGAGCAAAGCGGCGGCGAGCTCCTCGAAGGTATACAACCAGTACGGCAGTTGCAGGGACGCGGCCTCGATCCGTTCGGCGAGATCGGGGAAGGCGGCAGTGTATTCGTTGTGGGGATCGAGGAGAACGACGTGCCCGTTGCCGTGAACCTCGAGAATACGGCGCAAGATGAGAGCCGAAGCGCAGGATTTACCGGTGCCGGTGGTTCCCAGGATCGCGAAATGCTTTCCCAGCAACGTATCGATGAGGACATAGGCCGGAATGGAGCGGTCCTGATAGATTGTCCCGATGGACACGGAAGAACTGCTCGGCTTGGCGTAGACGATCATCATATCCTGCTGATCGGCCAGATAGACGTCGTCCGCCACCGTGGGATAGAAGCTGACGCCGCGCTTGAAATTCCTCGCCGGGTTGTCCGTCTCCGTGGCTTCGATCTCACCCAACAGCGCGATTTCGGCGAAGCGCAACTCGGGCTCATTGGTCGCGCCGGCCGGCACGGGAACGGTCAGAGCGGTGACCAGTCCAAAGACCCAATAGCCGTCAATCCTCAGCTTGACGAGACTGCCTTTTCGCATGGCCTTCGCTTCGGCGTTTTCCGCCGTATCGTCGTCCTCGACAAGAACCACGACCTGCGCGCCCGAAACACTGGCGACTCTCCCGATCCGCCGGTTCGCGATCGGAACGAATGTCGGCTGTTCTTCGATTTCGTCAACCGCATCGTTCGCCGTAAGGGATTGAACTGCTGCATAAGTCATCGTCAACGCACCCGTCATCACGATCGAACACGCAAGCGCGGTCGCCAACGGCTCGACCAACCTCCTACGGGGGTTGGATACCACGTACAATCATAAGGGATAGTTAACGCCGGTCGATACTACTATATCGAGTATATTGTCTTGCGCCTCGACGCCAAGGGGGTGTGAAACGACGGGCTTTATGGATTCCCCGTCAGTTCATCGGCTTGGCCTCATAGTCACAAAGGTC
>JAHCKI010000116.1 GCA_026125865.1 Rhodospirillales bacterium | reverse complement strand
CGGCCCCCATGACTCCCGCCAAGCAAAGCGGCCTCGCCTGGAAAGGTGTCAGCGGGGATCTCGACACGAGTGCCGGTTCAAAAAACTCTTTCGGGACCCTGTATTTCCGCAACACCGTGACCAATGGTCAGGAAAAGGTGCGAATCAGGTTGACCGTGGACGTCGAAGTCCAGAATGCCGTCACTTCTACGGGAACCATGATCGTCGATTTCCTGGTCACGCAACACTTGAACAACCTGCCGGCGTCGAGCTGCAAGAGCGCCTACTCGGCGGCATACGGCTGCGGTGACGACATCAAGATCGTCAGTCAATCCTATGTGGGTGACATCGACGGTAATCGGGCCGAACTCAATTTCACGTTGGGCGGAGCATCTTCGCAAACGTATTCCTCGGTCGAGGAAAGCAACATTGCCTTGAGTGCCGATGTCAAAGTCGTCCCCCTTCCAGGCGCGATCTGGCTGTTCGGCACGGGGATCGCGGCCATGGGCGCCGTGGCGGCTCGGCGTAAACGGAATCAAATCAGCTAAACCGAAACGGGTTTGCCGGTCTTCATGGTGCGTCGGACCAAAGGACTGGGCGAAGCAATCTCAAGCGGCGAAGCTCCTGTGGAGGGAGGTTCGCCGTTTTCTTTTGCCGGGTGTTTCACTGGGCTGAACGCCGTGGTCATTCGTCCCCACGAACATGCACGCCGGGCGTCGATAGTTGCTTTCGGCAAAGGTCCGGCATCATGACGACGTTCAAAGCGGCGGTCGTGCAAGCGGCGCCCGTGGTCTTCGACTGCGGACGGTCGTTGGAGAAACTCGCGGACCTGACCGCAGATGCGGCGCGTACCGGGGCTCGCCTGATCGTCTTCCCCGAGGCCTTCATTTCAGCCTATCCGAAGGGTCTTGATTTCGGCGCCCGAGTCGGGATGCGGAGCCCGGAGGGACGAGAGGATTTTCGGCGTTATTGGACCAGCGCCGTCGCCGTGCCAAGCCCGGAAACCGATGCCATTTCCGCCGCGGCACGCGCGGCAAACGTCGTTCTCGTTGTCGGCGTTATCGAACGCGATGGGGGCACGCTCTACTGCACCGCCTTGATGTTCGGCCCCGACGGCACTCTCCTCGGGCGTCATCGCAAGCTCATGCCCACGGCCATGGAGCGACTGGTCTGGGGTTTCGGCGACGGCTCGACGCTTCCCGTCGTGGACACCGATCTTGGCCGCCTCGGCACCGTCATTTGCTGGGAAAACTACATGCCGTTGCTGCGGATGGCGATGTATGCCAAGGGGATCGAATTGTATTGCGCGCCCACCGCCGACGACCGCGACACCTGGCTGGCAACCATGCAGCATGTCGCATTGGAGGGACGTTGTTTCGTGTTGTCGGCGTGCCAATACCTGAAGCGCGGCGACTGTCCGAACGCCTATCCCGCCGTACAGGGCGATGATCCGGAAACTGTGCTGATGCGGGGCGGGAGCTGCATCATCGATCCGTTGGGGCAAGTACTCGCCGGGCGCCATTTCGACGGCGAGACTATTCTTGTGGCCGAAATCGATCGCGCACAGATCCCCCGCGGCAAATACGACTTCGACGTCGCGGGCCATTATGCTCGGCCCGACATATTCCGCCTCCATGTCAATGAACGCCCCATGCCGGCCGTCGTCGCCAACGCTCAAGCCACACCTGATCCATTTGAGGACGAATAGCAGCGCCACGGACTCGGCCGGATGAAGAACAGCTGGCTCGAATTCTTTCCAGCCCTTGAAAAAGTCGAAGAAAACATGCGGCCGGCGTTGATGGCCGCGACGCAAATCGTCGACTTACCGGCAGGCGCCGTGCCGTTCCGTCATGGCGGCACCTGCGACAACTATCTTTTTGTCATATCCGGCCGTGTTCGGGTCCAAATGGGGTCCGAAACCGGTCGAGAAATTGTCCTTTACAGGGTCGAAGGCGGACAAACTTGCATTCTGACCACCGCTTGCCTCATGGCGCGCGACGACTATCCAGCGGAGGCCGTCGCGGAAACCGCGGTCACCGCAGCGGTACTACCTTCCAAGCAATTCCACGAATTGCTGTCTCGTTCGGGTGGATTCCGTGCTTTCGTTTTCGAGGCCTACGGGCAACGGCTTCTTGATCTCATGCTTTTGATTCAAGAAGTCGCCTTTCAGCGAATCGACATTCGCCTTGCGGAGTTCCTTCTGGACAATATTCCCGCAAACCGGCGGCTAGACATTACTCACCAAAATCTGGCTGTGGAATTGGGTTCGGTGCGAGAGGTCATCAGTCGTCAGCTCAAGGAGTTCGAAAGACGGTCTTGGGTTTCTTTGCATCGAGGCAGCGTCGATGTCATCAACCCCGAAGCGTTGCGCGACCTCACCCGGAAGGCGCGTTGGTGATCACGTTCGTCTGTGACCAAGTTACAGACGTTGCCCTCCCCTGCCCCTTAATTGTATTCGCATCGTAAATTGCACTTGGATGAGGAAAAGAACATGAAAAGCAATTTGGGCACCATTGATCGCGCCCTGCGAATCATTGTTGGAGCTATTCTGATCGCACTCGTTTTCGTTGGGCCGCAAACGCCGTGGGGCTGGATCGGACTCGTCCCGCTGGTTACGGGTCTGGCCGGGCGGTGCCCCGCCTATAGTATCTTCGGATTTAACACCTGCTCCATTGCCAAGAAGGCCTAGACACAAGGAGTAGACGAGAATCGGCAGCGACACTCGACCGAACACGAGTTCATGATACCTTGCGACTGAAGCGCTTCGACAACCACAAAGCGGCACGGTCGTGAAATATCCTATCCGGCTCGTCATTGCCATTTGCGTTGCCGAGGTATTGACGATGGTCGGGGTGTTCGGGTTTCCGGCGTTGCTGCCGACATTTCTCTCGGAATGGAGACTCAGCAATACGGAGGCCGGCTGGATCGCCGGCATCTTTTTCGGTGCCTACGCCCTATCGGTACCGATACTCGTGTCGCTGTCGGACCGGATCGACGCTCGCCGGGTCTACGTCGGTGGCGCCCTTTTGGCCGCGGGATCATCGGCCGCGTTCACGGTTTTGGCGACGGGATTCTGGTCGGCACTGATCCTTCGCGCGTTGGCCGGCGTGGCGCTCGCCGCAACTTACATGCCGGGACTGCGGGTTCTGGTGGATCGATACAACGGCCCCCGCAAATCACGAGCCGTGGCGCTTTACACCGCCAGCTTCAGCCTCGGCACCGCCGTCTCGTTTCTGCTCACCGGTGAAATCGCGGCCGTCGCCCGATGGCCATGGGCGTTCGCCGCTTCCGCCGCGGCTGCATTCATCGCCGCGACGATCGTTTTGCTTCTCAATAGCGCGCCACCGCAACGGGCCGAATCGCCGACGCGGCTCCTGGATTTCCGCCCCGTCCTCGCCAATCGCGCCGCCATGGGATTCGTCCTCGGCTACGCCGTCCATTGCTGGGAGCTTTTTGCGTTTCGTTCGTGGCTCGTCGCCCTGCTCGCATTCAGTCTGGCTCTCAAGCCCGATGTTGATGCCGGCGTTTTCACGCCCACGACCGTGGCGGTGCTCAGCGCCCTGGTGGCGATGCTGGCCAGCGTCGGCGGCAACGAACTGTGCGTCCGGCACGGGCGCAAACGCGTCATCCAAGGAATCATGGCGGTGTCGGCGGCCATGGCCTTTGGGCTCGGCTTCGCTTCGGCGTTCCCGTACGCAGCCGTGGTCGCCATCACCCTTGTGTACAGCGCGGCCGTTCAGTTGGATTCGGCCGCATTGACCGCAGGCGCCGTTCTCGTATCGGAACCGGGACGCCAAGGGGCGACGATGGCGGTACACGCGCTGATCGGCTTCGGCGGCGGTTTTGTCGGCCCGCTCGTGCTGGGTTGGGTGCTGGATATCAGCGGCGGCGGATTGTCCGCTCTGTCATGGGGGCTGGCCTTCGCCAGCGTCGGTGTCGTCGGATTACTGGGACCCTTGGCAATGCGATTGGTGGCTCAAGATCGTCAGGAATCGTAATTCCCGAACAAGGGATCGCTATCCCCGGGCGCGCGGGTGGGCGGCGCGATGCACCGCCGCGAGTCTCGCCATGTCCACCTCGGTATAGCGCTGCGTCGTGGACAGCGACGCGTGACCGAGGAGTTCCTGAATGGTGCGAAGATCGCCGCCACCGGCCAGCAAGTGGGTGGCAAAACTGTGACGCAGCGCGTGCGGGGTCGCCGTTTCCGGTAGTCCCAGCTGTACCCTGAGCTGTTTCATCTGACGCTGTACGACCGCGGCCCTGAGGCCCTTACCGCGTGCACCGACAAACAAAGGATCGTCGGCATCGCGAAAATAGGGGCAGGCATCCAAGTAGGCATGAAGCGCCTCGATAACGACCGGCAGCAAAGGAACCACTCGTTGTTTGCCGCCCTTGCCGGTAACAACCAAGGTGTCGCCAACGGGAAGATCGGCACGACGCAGGCCGAGCGCTTCGCCAATTCTGAGCCCACAGCCGTAAAGCAGAAGAAAGAGAGCCTGATCGCGAAGCGCGATCCATCGATCGTCACTAAGGTTGCCGATCTTGTCGACGACATCCAGGGCGTCGGCGACGCTGAGCGCCTTTGGCAACGGCTTTGGTGCCTTTGGCGTACGAACGCCGCGGAGAGCGCCATTGTGGCCCAACTCCCGCCGCTCCAGGAACCGGAAGAAGCCGCGCACGCTGGCCATCGCCCGCGCCATCGAGCTACGCGCGAGACCACGCCCATTGAGGTCGGCAAGGTAGCTACGGAAATCGGCTGCAACGAGAGAGCCGAGATCGTCGAGTGACGGCGGCGCCCCAAGATGCCGGGCCATGAAGGTCAAAAACCCTCGGACATCGCGTTCATAGGCTTCGGTGGTGTTGTCGGCGGCGCGTCGCTCGCTTTCGAGCCATCGATGCCACGATTCGAACGCCTCGGCGACCGAGGGATGCCAGAAATCGTGGCCTTTCGTCGTCAGTCCGGGATCTCCAGAAGTCGCTGTACGCATCGTTCGACAACCCGAGACATGAACCGCAGCAGTTCGGTTCCCTGCCCCGGATGAAATAGGGATTCGTGGCGCGAGCCCAACGCCAGAACACCCTTCGGGACGTTCGCTCCCGGCTGCAGCCGGACCAGTGCCGCCGATTGGATCAGGTTGGCGGCATTGCCGAACACGCTACCGTCGTCCTGAACGTGGATCATCAGCGCCACTTCCTGTCCTGGGCTGATCCAGCTATCCACTTCGCCTTCCGCCAGTCGCTGCAGGCCGAGCCCGTCGACATTGGGCAAGGGTCCCGGCTCGAATGCGATATCGGCGACATCTACGTCGAGCAACACGGGCAAATCGTCTTGGATGATGCGAATCAACCGCTCCATATCGCCCGCCGCCAAAATGGCCAGGACGGCGGCATGGGTCCGGGTTTGATTCGACATGTTGGATCGACTGGTCTCGATCACCTGCTGCACACAGGTCCTGAGCCCGTCGAGTTCGCTTTTCAGGGTTTCGACCATGAATTTCTGGATATCGACGATGGCATCGCCACTCCAACGAGCAGGCGGCGCCAACGCCATCAACAGGTCCGGTTGCCGTTCGAAGAAATCCGGATGCTCTTGGAGATAGGACGCGACCTGTGTTCTGGTCAGCCGCCGTTCGGTTGCCGATTTCTTCGGTATCGCCACGCTCTTGGCTTTCTGGGGTGCTTTCTGGGTCGCGGCCTTCTCTGTCATGCCGGAACCTTTGCTGGTCGGGAGTCTACGTCGTTCACGTCACCGCCTATAGCAGATTCGCTCATGGATCGCTAACCAGTAAACTGTTCCACATGGATGAATACCGCGACAACCCCGACAGCCTCCCCACCCACCACGCGCCAGGCGCGCGGATCGAGGTGCTGCTGCCGTTGCCTTTGTTCGAAAAATTCGACTATCGCGTCGGCGGAGAACGCGGTGTCCGGGACGGCGACTACGTGCTGGTGCCGTTCGGCGGCCGCAATGCCATAGGCGTGGTCTGGGGTTCGGGCGAGGGAACGATCGAAGACGCGAAACTGAAGACCGTGCTTCGCGTTTTCGATGTCCCGCCAATGCCGCTGGTGTCGCGGCGATTCGTCGAATGGGTCGCGGCCTATACGGTTCATCCGCAAGGCTCGGTGCTGCGCATGGCGATGAGCGTGCCGGACGCATTGACACCACCGAAGCGAATCATGGCTGTGGTGGCCGCCGATTCGCCGCCGGAGATTCGCTGGACCGCCGAACGCCGCCGGGTGATCAATGCGTTGACCGGCGCCTCCCCCATGCCGGCGACCGATCTGGCTCGCGCCGCGGGGGTCGGGCCGTCGGTCGTTGCCGGTCTGGTGCACGCCGGTGTCCTCGCAACAGCCGAGTTGCCCGAACCAGTCCCCGAAACCCCGGACTCGAAAAAGCCCGGGTTGCAGTTGACACAGTCCCAGGACTCCGCCGCCCGCGACCTGCGAGCGGCGGTTGGCGCCGGATATTCGGTAACGATCCTCGACGGTGTCGCGGGGTCCGGCAAGACCGAGGTGTATTTCGAGGCAATCGCCGAAACGCTGCGCCAGGGCCGGCAGGTGCTTGTGCTGTTGCCGGAAATCGCCCTCGGCGCCCAATGGCTGGGCCGGTTTCGCGAGCGCTTCGACGCGGCGCCGGCACAGTGGCATTCCGAATTGGCGCGAGGCTATCGGCTACGGACATGGCGCGCCGTCGCCCAAGGCAAGGCGGCCGTCGTGGTCGGCGCGCGGTCCGCCTTGTTCCTGCCATTTCCCCGACTGGGCCTCATCATCGTCGACGAGGAACATGACACCTCCTTCAAACAGGAGGACGGCGTCGCCTACAACGCCCGCGACATGGCCGTCGTGCGTGCTCGTCTCGGTGATAGTGCGGTCGTTCTCGCCTCTGCAACGCCCTCGCTGGAAACCCTGACCAATGCCCAAGAAGGCCGTTATCGGCGGATCCATTTGCCGGAACGTCATTCCGCCGCCGTGGCGCCACAGATCGAGGTCGTCGATCTTCGCACTAACCAACCACCCCCTGGCCGCTGGTTGTCGCCCGCCCTGCAAACAGCCCTGGAGAAAACGGTCGCCGCCGGCGCCCAGGCACTGCTGTTTCTCAATCGCCGCGGCTATGCCCCCCTGACGCTGTGCCGCACCTGCGGAAATCGCATTCGGTGTCCCAACTGCACCACATGGCTGGTCGAACACCGCTTGCTCGACCGCCTCCAGTGTCACCATTGCGGACATGCTCAGCCCATTCCGAGCACATGCCCGGCATGCGGCAAACCCGACAGCCTGGTCGGGTGCGGTCCCGGCGTGGAACGGCTGGCGGAGGAAGTGGCGGCGTTACTTCCAAACGCCCGCATGGCGCTGGCCACCAGCGACACGCTGACCGGACCAAGCGCCGCCGCCGACCTAGTCCGACGCATGGAGATGCACGAAATCGACCTGGTG
>JAHCKI010000115.1 GCA_026125865.1 Rhodospirillales bacterium | reverse complement strand
GGGACAATGTCCACGTGGTGTTGCGCGACAGCATGTCGACTTCTCCGGCCTGCAAGGCCGTGAACCGTTGCTGCGCGGTAAGGGGCACGTATTTGACCTTATTGGCGTCACCAAGCGCCGCCGCCGCAACGACCCGGCAGAAATCCACATCGATCCCGCGCCAGACACCCTTGTCGTCGGGGGCGCCGAAGCCGGGTAAACCGGTGTGGACGCCGCAAATAACCTCGCCGCGCGCCTTCACCGCGTCGAACGTGGCGCCGGCTTGGACGTCGGTCGCGGAAACCGAGGATGCAATCGCAATAGCCGCGGCCGTAACAATGAACTTCTTCATTCCTCCTACTCCTTGGACGGTGTTGAAGCTAAGCGTGACACGCGTGGATAGTATTGGAGCGCACGCTTGTTTCCAGTTCCAGAGTTCTGCGTTTCTCTCTTACTAGCGGTTCGTAGCGGTCAAAGGGTAGTAAAAAAGAGTAGGGTTCGGGTTGCAGCAGTTCCATTCAAGCGCGAAATCACCGCGAGACCCCCGGGGATGGCCTTTCCAACTCGGGGTCAAACGCGGTATGTGGCCGGCGCCATGATCGAATTGCGCGACATCCACCACCGTTTCGGCGATCGAATCATCCTCGACTCCGTCGATCTCACCATCGTCGAGCGGCGCGTCGCCATCATCGGTTCAAACGGCTCCGGGAAGAGTACCCTGGTAAGGTTGCTGAACGGCCTTCTCGTGCCGCACCGTGGCACGGTTCGGGTAGACGGCATGGATACGCGCGGCGAGGCTAAGGCGATTCGGCGCAAGGTCGGGTTTGTATTCCAGGACCCCGATGCACAGATCGTCATGCCGCTGGTGGACGAAGACATCGCTTTCGGTCTCAAGAATTTGAAGCTGAGCAAGGACGAGATCGCGCGGAAGGTCGAGGATGTGCTGTCCCGTTACGGCCTTGAACATCTGCGGTACCAGGCCACCCACACCCTCAGCGCCGGTGAAAAACAGCTATTGGCCCTGTCGTCGGTATTGGTGATGGAGCCCGACTATGTCGTTTTCGACGAGCCCATGACGCTGCTCGATCTACGCAACAAAAAAATGATGGCCACCGTATTGGCGACGCTGCCGCAGGTTGCAATCGTGGTTACCCACGACCTCGACATGTTGAGCGGGTTCGATCGCGTCCTGGTGATGGACAGTGGACGGATCGTCATGGACGGTCCGCCAGCGACGGCCATTCCCCACTATGTCGGAATGATGTCGTGACGTTCGCCCTGTACATCGCCCGCGATACACCGCTGCATCGCATACCGCCGGCGGCAAAGCTGTTGGCGCTGGTCGTCGCCGGCATCGGTGTGTTCCTGATCCCCGATCCCTTGTGGTTGCTGCCGTTGCTCGCGGCCATCGCTGTTCTATTCGTTGTCGCCCAGGTTCCGCTGGGGGCGACCGCGCGTCAACTCAAACCCGTGGCGTTTCTGCTTGTCATCATTTTCCTGGCCCATGGCGCGTTCACGAGCTGGACGCTTGGCGTGCTGGTCGTTCTTCGCTTTCTGCTGCTGCTCATGATGGCCCTGCTCGTCAGCTTCACGACGCGTGTGTCGGACATGATCGAAACCATCGAGACCGTGCTGCGCCCGCTCGCGAACATCGGTCTCAACCCGGCGAAGGTGAGCTTGGCACTGTCTTTGGCGCTGCGATTCATTCCCATATTAGCGGAGATGACCCACGAAATCCGCGAAGCGCAGCGCGCTCGCGGCCTCGACCGCAACATCATCGCCATCGCCGTACCGCTGCTGGTACGAACACTACGGTTGGCCAACACGCTCACGGAAGCCATCGAGGCACGCGGCTGGGATCCCGATCCGCCGGCGCGGATCCGACGGTAAATCCAACACCCGCAAACCCGACGTCCGCGGACACGCTCTTGGTCAGTGGGACCGAATGCGCTATAAGCGCCGCTGTTCGCAGGTGCGAACAAACAAAACTTGGGAACGTGGGACCGTGGACACCAGAGATATCGTTTATGTGGCATTGTTTGCGGCGGTCGTGGGCGCGCTCGGTGTGTTCCCGCCGCTGACCCTACCGTTGCTCGGCGTTCCCATTACGGCGCAAACACTCGGCGTCATGCTCGCGGGTTCCATCCTTGGCGCCCGGCGGGGTGCTCTGGCATTGCTCTTGTTCCTGGTGCTGGTGGCGGCCGGTGTGCCGATCCTGGCCGGTGGCCGTGGCGGCTTCGGTGTGTTACTGGGCCCCAGCGGCGGATTCCTGCTCAGTTGGCCCATGGCGGCATTCGCGATCGGCTGGATGGTCGAGCGCGTTTGGGGACGCTTGAACTTCGTCAAGGCGGTGACCATCAACGTCATCGGTGGCATTCTGCTCATCTACGTCTGCGGTATTCCGTGGCTGGCCCTGGTGGCGCAAGTGCCATGGGACAAGGCGTTCTTCGGTTCGCTGAACTTCATTCCGGGTGATCTGATCAAGGCCGGAATCGCAGCCTACGTCGCCGTAACCGTCAAGCGCGCCTATCCGCTCATCCAACCCGCGGCCGTGAACCAAGAGTAACGGCCGGACCTAAACGCAACGGGTCAATTTGCCTCACGCTCGATCATGGCATTGTATTTCCGTTCGAGCTTGTCGAACACATCTTCGGCGGGAATGAGCGCCTTATCGGCACGGGCCTCATTGATCGTTCTATGAATTTCTTCGGCCCGGGTGAACGCTTTGAAATTGTCTTCAACCGCGTAGTTACTCGTCATCTCCGCAATTCCCTTTTTCACGCCCGTTTCAGGGGCTTGTATTTGATGCGATGGGGTTGGTCGGCCTCGTCGCCCAGGCGGCGTTTGCGGTCGGCTTCGTAATCCTCGTAGTTGCCTTCGAACCACACGACGTTGCTCATGCCTTCGAACGCCAGAATGTGCGTGGCGATGCGGTCGAGGAACCAGCGATCGTGGCTGATGACCACGGCGCAGCCGGCGAATTCGACGAGGGCATCTTCGAGAGCGCGCAAGGTTTCCACATCGAGGTCGTTGGTGGGTTCGTCGAGGAGAAGCACGTTGACGCCGGATTTCAGCATCTTGGCCAGGTGCACGCGATTGCGTTCACCGCCCGACAGATCGCCCACCCGCTTCTGCTGATCCGGCCCACGGAACGCGAACTGGGCCACATAGGCGCGACTTTGCATCTTGCGTTTGCCGAGTTCGATTTCGTCCCGGCCATCCGAAATTTCCTTCCAGACCGTGCTCTTGGGGTCGAGCGCATCGCGGGACTGATCGACGTACCCAAGAGCCGCCGTTTCCCCGATCCGCAAAGTGCCGCCGTCCGGTTGCTCCTGACCCGTGATGATGCGGAACAGGGTCGTCTTGCCGGCGCCGTTGGCGCCGATGACACCCACGATGCCGCCGGGCGGGAGGCGAAAGCCGAGGTCTTCGAACAACAAACGCTCCCCGTACTCCTTTCGGAGACCCTCGGCCTCGATGACGAGATTGCCGAGACGGGGTCCCGGCGGAATGACGATCTGCGCGGAGCCCACGGGCCGGTCGTTCGCCTGGGCCAGCAAGGTCTCATAGGCCGCGATGCGCGCCTTGCTCTTCGCCTGACGCGCACGCGGAGAGGATCTTATCCATTCGAGTTCGTGGGCGAGGGTGCGTTGGCGCGCGCTTTCCTGCTTTTCCTCGACGGACAGACGTTTTTGCTTCTGCTCCAACCACGAAGAGTAGTTGCCCTCATAGGGAATGCCCCGGCCACGATCGAGTTCGAGAATCCAACCGGTCACGTTGTCGAGGAAGTAGCGATCATGGGTCACCACCATGACCGTACCATCGTACTCCTTGAGAAACCGCTCCAACCAAGCCACGGATTCGGCATCGAGATGGTTGGTGGGTTCGTCCAGCAACAACATATCCGGATGTTCCAGCAGCAATCGGCAAAGCGCCACGCGCCGTCGTTCGCCGCCCGAAAGCGTGCTGACATCCGCGTCACCGGGCGGGCAGCGCAGGGCGTCCATGGCGATTTCCACGGTCCGCTCCATTTCCCAGCCCTGGGCGGCGTCGATCTTTTCCTGGAGCTCGCCCTGTTCGGCCAACAAGGCGGTCATTTCTTCATCGTCGAGGGGTTCGGCGAATTTGTTGCTGATTTCGTTGAAGCGATCGAGCAAATCCTTGGTCTCGCCGAGCCCCTCCTGGATGTTGCCTTCGACGGTCTTCGTGGGATCCAGCGCCGGTTCCTGTGGCAGGTACCCGACGCGCACGCCTTGCGCCGCCCACGCTTCGCCACTGAAGTCAGTATCGAGGCCGGCCATGATCTTGAGCAGCGTGGACTTACCGGAACCGTTGATGCCGAGCACGCCGATCTTGGCACCCGGAAAGAACGCCAGCGTAATGTCATTGAGCACTTGGCGGCCGCCGGGGAAGGTCTTTGACAACGACTTGGTGACGTAAATGTATTGATAGGATGCCATGCGGCCCTCCAATGCATGATAAGGACCGTCACAGGACCCTACCGGAGTTGTGCTACGCAATGCCGACGAGCGCTTTTAGCGCGACCGGATCGGCTTTCGCAACCGGACGTCACAGGCGCTTCGGTGAGATTTTTTGATGGGACGCTTGACAACTCTTGTTCACACGACGCGCCAGCGGCGCTATAGACGAAATCGGCTGAAGTGTTATTGCTACGACGTGTTATAATTCTGACCTTGAAAATTCAACGCTCGAAACGGTAACGAGAAGGCGCGCAGGGAGGAACCAATGGCGAAGTCAATCCTCGTCGTCGAAGACGAGCCAAATATCGTTTTGTCACTGCAGTTCCTTATGAAAAAGGCGGGATTCGAGGTGCGCGTGGCGTCCGACGGAGAGCAAGCCTTGCGGGAAGTCGAAACCCGAGCGCCCGACCTGATTCTGCTCGATGTGATGATCCCGAAACGGGACGGGTACGACGTTTGTCAAACAGTGCGTGCCAACCCGGAATGGAGCGACATTTACATCATCATGCTCACGGCCAAGGGGCGCGACGTGGACCGGGAGAAAGGGATTTCGTTGGGGGCGAACGACTACGTCACGAAACCATTTTCCACCCGCGATCTCACCGAAAAGGTGAAAGTGATCCTGGGCACCGATCCCTAGTCGTCGATGTCTGTATTGAAAGCCCGCAATTGGTTCTTGATGATAGCATAAGGCAGGAAAACTCGAACGTATGGGTCCAAGGGCCTTTTTAATCGTCTGTTTTGTCATTTTGAGCGCGGCGGTGCTTGGCGCGGTGGCGGCCGGGGTTCTGCTCATCGAACGCATCGTTCCGGAAGCCTATGGTAATCTCTCCGAAATGGTCATTGTTTACGGCGGCGGTCTCGCTTTCCTGCTGATCGCTTTCGTCTCCGTTCTTTGGGCTTATCTGGACTTCGCCATCGCGCAGCCGTTGGCCGCGCTTGTGGGCGGTATCCAGACCGTCATCTACGCCAATCCAGACTATCGGATCGAAATCGACGATTCCCATCGGCTGGGCAGCCTGCCGCAAGCGGTGACGGACCTCGTCACGCAGTTGGGTTTGGCGCGGTCCCGCGTCGACGAAGCCATCACCGACGCGACATCGAGGGTCGAGGTTCAGAAACGTCAGCTCGAAACCATCATTCAAGATCTTCACGAAGGCGTCATCGTCTGCAACCTCAACCATGAAGTTCTTTTGTACAACAGGCGCGCCCTCGAACTCCTTCACATCGGCGGACAGCTCGGGTTGGCCCGATCCTTGTTCACCTTCACCAACCGACAGCCGATTCTGCATGCCCTCGGGCGGCTGACCAACCGCATCATCGGTACCCATCGCGAAGTCCATCCGGAGGGCCTCTCCGCGCCATTCGTTTGCGCCACGACCGACGGGCGCCACACGCTGGAAGGCAGGATGAGCCTGATGCTGGATGCCGAGGAAAGCCCAAACGGCTATGTAATTTCGTTTGCCGACAACACAGAAAAACTCGCATCGCTCGGTCTTCGCGACCGACTTCTGCGCGAATCCACCGAAGGGCTCCGCGGTTCGGTCGGCAACCTGCGCGCCGCCAGCGAAATTCTCAGCAATCATCCGGATATGCCCGCAAACGAGCAGGCGCCGTTCAAGCAGGTGGTGATGAACGAAGCCGACCACCTGAGCAATCGGCTGGAACAGCTCGCGACCCAGTACCGGGATGTCATTACCGGACACTGGCCCACGTCCGATATTTATTCATCCAATCTTTTCAATAACTTATTGCGCCGCCTCCGCGACGAGAAGAACATCCAGGCGGTAATGACGGGTATTCCGCAATGGCTGCACGGGGACAGCTACACCCTGGTGGAATTGCTGGACCGGCTTATCCACAACGTCAGTCGACATTTGGGGGTTACAACTTTCGACCTCGAAGCGACCGGCGGTGAGCGGCACATTTACCTGGACGTGGTCTGGGCGGGCGAACCCATATCGGCGGCCGCGCTGGATTCGTGGCTGACGGAGCAGTTGGAGGAGACGTACGGGCGCTTGTCGCTGCGCGAGGTTTTGGAACACCACAAAACCGATGTTTGGAGTCTCCCCTATGACAGTGGCCGGGCCAGGCTTCGATTGCCGCTGCCGCCGGCGACACAGACGGCGACGCGCCGCGATACGATGCGAAGGTCGTCGCGGCCGGAGTTCTATGATTTCGATTTGATATTGCAGCGTGTGGATAGCGGCGATCTCGGGGATCGGCCGCTCAAGTCGCTGACCTACGTGGTATTCGATACGGAAACGACCGGGCTGCAACCCTCGGCCGGCGACGAAATCATTTCCATTGCCGGCGTTCGAATCGTCAACAGCCGCATCCTGACCGGTGAGTCATTCGAGCGGTTGGTCGATCCCAAGCGTGTCATTCCTTACGATTCGGTCAAGTTTCATGGCATTACCGACGACATGGTGAAGGACAAGCCGCCAATTCAGGTGGTCCTGCCGCAGTTTCGCGACTATGTCGGGGAGGCCGTGATGGTCGCGCACAACGCCGCTTTCGACCTGAAATTCCTGAAGTTGAAGGAAATCGAATGCGGACTGACATTCGACATGCCCATCCTCGATACGCTGCTGTTATCGGTCTTTATCCACGATCACACGACGAAACACAGCCTTGACGCGGCGGCGGCGCGGTTCGGCATCGAGATCCGTGGCCGCCACACCGCGCTCGGCGACTCGCTTGTCACAGCCGGCGTTTTTCTCAGAATGCTCGATGTGTTGGAAGCGCGCGGGGTGCGCACGCTCAATGAAGCCATTGAAGCGTCCAATAAGATCGTCGAAGTCCGCGCCCAGCAAGCGAAGTTCTAGAGGGAGGTCGACCGATGGATACTCCGACGAGGTTTGATGAGAGACTGACCTCGTTGTTTATATTCGGGGTTGTTTTGTTTAGCCCGATGGTCATATCGATTTTTGATATGGGTGCCGACGTGACCATTCT
>JAHCKI010000114.1 GCA_026125865.1 Rhodospirillales bacterium | reverse complement strand
CAACCTCACCCCGAAACCGCTGCGTCTGGGACTGCGTGCGTGGGCCTTTCTGGCGCAAAGGCCGGCGCTCTATCATCTCGCAACGCGGATCAAGGCGGGCGTCCTTGGCGCGCTTGGCCGTCGGCGCGGACGCTTCAAGAGCGTGCCCTTGGCCGGAGGCTGGACGGAGGCCAGGGACATGCCGGCGCCGCAAGGGCGGACCTTTCAGCAGCAGTGGACGGCGCGCGGCGGGGCACGGTCATGAGTGATTCGCGCGCGAAAACGCTGGACGCCATCCGCTCTTCCCTCGGCCGCGGACCACTGCCTCCGGAAGTGACATCGACCCTGCAAGGCAAGCTCGACCAACCCCGCCCCAACATCGTTCCCGAACGAGGCAACTTGCCTCCCGCCGAGCGGGTGGAGCTGTTCATTTCGGAAGCGGAACGAGTGAACGCCACGGTTGAACGCCTCCGCGCCATCAAGGCCGTGCCTGCGGCCGTCGCCCAATACCTTCGTGAGGCGGAACTACCGTTATTTGCGCGCGTCGGCACCGACGAGCTCCTGGCAAAGATCCGGTGGTCCAAGGAACGGGGCATCAATGTGGAAACCGGCGCCGCCGAAGATCGCGACACAGCCAGCGTAACCGCCGCTTTCGCCGGGATCGCGGAGACCGGAACGCTGATGTTGGTTTCGTCGCCGGAGTCACCCACTTCCCTCAATTTCCTGCCGCTGGCGCACATTGTCGTGCTGCCCGTTGCCCGCATCGTCGGCGCGTACGAGGATGCCTGGGCCAGGCTACGCGGAGCACGCGGGCATGGCGCCATGCCGCGGGTCGTCAACTGGGTTTCGGGCCCTTCGCGCACGGCCGATATCGAACAAACGCTGCTGCTCGGCGCCCATGGCCCGCGCCGTCTTCACATTCTTGTTTGCGATGGCAAAGAAAAGTGAGGATGGCCGGCGCCGCGGCCTAACCACGGAGGAACAAGAACTGTGGCAGCGGGTGACGGTTGGAACCAAGCGGCTCGACAAGGCATCGCCGAATTCGCCCACTGGCCTGGGCACGGACGAACCTGAATCGGAGGCAGCCGGCGACACTTCCGTGGCAACGCCGCAACCGGCGCGAAAAAGACCGGCCAGCCCTCAAGCCGATCGTCCCCAAAGTCCACCGGCCCGCGAGCCGGATCTGAGCCATGGATCGGCGGCCGGTATCGACAAGCGGACCCTCACACGACTGCGCCGCGGGTTGATCCCGGTCGAAGGCGAAATCGACTTGCACGGCTACACGTACGAAAACGCGCGCCGGCATCTCGAACGCTATCTGGATGTATCGCAAGCGGTGGGGCGCCGCTGCATCCTGGTCATCACCGGCAAGGGGCTGCGCGTCGAGGGCGGACGCGGCGTTCTCCGCACGTCCGTACCCCAATGGCTCAACGAGCCTCCCTGCCGCGATCGCGTCCTGGCGTTCGCCTATGCCTCGTCCGCCCACGGCGGCATGGGCGCCCTCTACGTCCTCCTCCGCCGCCGCCGTCCCTGATCACGCCGTCGATCTTCATGACCCGCCCAAGGAAGGCGAGGCGGGAACGGCCGCTACAGGATGAATTTCGACAGATCGGCGTTTTTGGCCAATTCACCGACGCGGTCGCGCACGTCCGTCGCCTCGATGACGATGGTTTCACCGCTGCGTTCCGAGGCCGTGAAGCTGATGTCTTCGACCAGTTTCTCCAAAACGGTCTGCAGCCGGCGGGCGCCTATGTTCTCGACGCCTTGATTGATTTCGGCGGCGAGGTCGGCGATTTCGTGGATGCCCTCCTCGGTAAATTCGAGGGCGACTTCCTCCACCGCCATCAAGGCTTTGTACTGCTTGATGAGGCTGGCTTGGGGCTCAGTGAGGATGCGTACGAAATCTTCGCGGGTCAGTGCCTTCAGTTCGACCCGGATCGGCAGCCGTCCCTGCAATTCGGGCAGCATGTCCGATGGTTTGGCGAGGTGGAAGGCGCCGGACGCGATGAATAGGATGTGGTCGGTGGCGACGTTGCCGTGCTTGGTGGAGACGATTGTGCCTTCGATCAACGGCAGCAAATCCCGCTGCACACCTTCGCGACTCACATCGGCACCGCCGATACGCTCGGAGCGGCCGGTGATCTTGTCGATCTCGTCGAGGAAGACGATCCCGTTGTTCTCGACCGCTTCAATGGCCTCCCGGGTGACCTTCTCCTGATCGAGCAGGCCATCGGCTTCTTCGCCGACCAGAACGTCGTAGGAATCGGCAACGGACATTTTTTTCTTCTTGGCGGGCGGACCGCCGAACGCTTTGCCGAACATTTCGCCCAGGTTCAACATTCCCATCTGCGCCCCCGGCATGCCAGGGATGTCGATCGTGGGCAGATTGAGGGAACCGGAATCGCGTACCTGAATTTCGATTTCGCGCTCGTTGAGTTCGCCTTTGCGCAGCATGCGCCGGAATTTCTCTCTCGTTTCCTTGCTGGCGCTATCACCGACCAGGGCCGATATTACCCGCTCTTCCGCGGCCATTTCGGCCTTGGCATGTACTTGCTTACGGAGCTTTTCCTTGGTCATGTGGATGGCGATCTCGACCAGGTCGCGGACGATTTGTTCCACGTCGCGGCCCACGTAACCGACCTCGGTGAATTTGGTGGCTTCGACCTTGATGAACGGCGCCTGCGCGAGATTGGCGAGACGGCGGGCGATTTCCGTCTTGCCGACGCCGGTGGGGCCAATCATCAGAATATTTTTCGGCAGAACCTCCTGCCGCATGTCTTCGTCCAGCTGCTGCCGCCGCCAGCGGTTGCGCAGCGCAATGGCGACCGCCTTTTTGGCGTCATTCTGGCCGACGATGTGGCGGTCGAGTTCGGAGACGATTTCTCGCGGGGTCAGGTAGGTCATAGGCTTTCGATAATGATGTTCCGATTGGTGTAGACGCAGATATCTGCGGCGATCTCCATCGCGCGGCGGGCCACCGTTTCAGCGTCCATGTCATCGCGATCGATCAGAGCCCGTGCCGCCGCCAAGGCATAGTTGCCGCCGGAGCCGATGCCGATCAGTCCGTCCTCGGGCTCCAGCACATCACCCGTACCGGTCAGAACGAGGGACACGTTCTTGTCGGCCACCGCCATCATCGCTTCCAACCGCCTCAGATAGCGGTCCGTCCGCCAATCCTTGGCCAGTTCGACACACGCCCGCGTCAGTTGTTTCGGGTATTGTTCCAGCTTGGCCTCCAGGCGTTCGAACAGCGTGAACGCATCAGCGGTAGCGCCTGCGAAACCGACGACCACGGAGTCATCGGCGAGGCGCCGCACCTTGCGAGCATTGGACTTGATGACGGTGCTGCCCAAGCTGACCTGCCCGTCACCGGCCACCACGACGCCGTCGTTCTTGCGGACGGCAAGAATTGTCGTTCCATACCAGGATTTTTCGTCGTGTCGCACCGTTCGGTTCCGATACTGCCGCTAAATTTGTCTGAATGAGGTTGGGCACGGGATTGCCGCTGCGGACGATGTAGGCCGGTGCCGGATCGGGGTCAAGGGCCGGAACCCGTCGCTATCGGTTGGCGCTTCATGGGTGATCCTGCTAAAACGGCGACCTTCCGAACGGGAGCGTGAATGATGAGAACGGCACAAGTCACACGGACAACGACCGAAACCACGGTCAGTGCGACCGTCAATCTCGACGGCCAGGGGCGCTTTGCCGTCTCGACCAGTATCGGATTCCTCGATCACATGCTGGAGCAATTGTCCCGGCATAGCCTGATGGATCTGACGGTCGAGACCAAAGGTGACCTCCATGTCGATTCTCACCACACCACCGAGGATACCGGCATTACCATCGGTCAGGCGGTGAACCAGGCGCTTGGCGACCGTCGCGGCATTCGTCGTTTCGGCTCGGCCCTGTCGGCCATGGATGAGACCCTGACGCGCGTGGTGATCGACGTGTCCGGGCGGCCGTACCTGGTTTGGAAGGTGGCGTTCGCGCAGGATCGGCTGGGCGATTTGGATACGGAAATGATCAAGGAGTGGTTTCAAGCGTTCGCACAGAACGCGGCAGCCACCATTCACGTCGAGACGTTGTATGGCGAGAACAGCCACCACATCTGTGAATCGTGCTTCAAGGGCCTCGCCCGAGCCTTGCGCGATGCCGTTGAGATCGACGCACGCGGGACCGACGCCATTCCGTCGACCAAAGGCGTGATTGGCGAGCCCACAAAAGGTTAGCGGTGGATTGACGATGCGCATGTATACCGTTCATCTGCGCCGCGCAGGGCTGGATCCCGAACACGATATCGTCCTGGTCAAGGAAGGGTTCTGCTGGCCGGCGCTGTTCCTTTCCCTGCTATGGGCATTGTGGCACGGATTGTGGCTCGTGGCGCTTGGCTTGGTGCTGGTCGAAGTTGCACTTGCCTGGGCGGTTCATTTGATCGGTCTCGATATCTTTGTGGAAGCGGTTCTGTCGCTTGTGGTCTACATAAGCTTCGCGTTCATCGCCAATGACTTGCGGCGATGGGCGTTGTCACGGCGCGGCTTCCTGGAGGTGACGGTCGTCGGCGGCCGCGATACCGACTCGGCCGAGGCACGCTTGTTCGAACGTAATCCTGGTTTGGGTGAAGGGTTTTCATCTTGAGCGTTGCCATTGTCGATTACGGGTCCGGCAACTTGCGGTCGGCGGCGAAAGCCTTCGAGCGCGCCATGGCCGAGAGTGAAGGCACCGCCGACGTTATCGTCACCAGCGAGCCCGACGTCGTTGCTGAAGCCAGCCACATCGTGCTTCCCGGCGTCGGGGCGTTTGGCGACTGCCGCCGGGGTCTCGATGCGGTTCCCGGCATGGTCGAAGCGATCGAGGATGTCGTCCTCAAGCGCGGGCGGCCGTTTCTTGGTATTTGTGTCGGAATGCAGTTGATGGCGTCCGTCGGGCGCGAACATGGAGCCCATTCCGGTCTCGGTTGGATTCCCGGTGAGGTGGTTTCGCTGGAGCCGGCCGATCCCCGCCTCAAGATTCCGCACATGGGCTGGAACGTGTTGGAGGTCCGCGTGACGGATCATCCCTTCTTCGAAGCCCTTCCGCCGGCGGCTCATGCGTATTTCGTTCATAGCTATGGCTTTCGTGCTGAGGATCCGGCTCACGTTCTTGCCAGCGTCGACTACGGTGGTGCGGTCGCCGCCGTCGTCGGGCGCGACAACTTGATCGGGACACAATTCCATCCCGAGAAAAGCCAGACGGTGGGCCTGCGGCTGATCGCCAATTTTCTGGGATGGCGACCATGATTTTCTTACCCGCGATCGATCTCAAGGATGGTCGCTGTGTTCGGCTTGTACGCGGTGAAATGGATACGGCGGTGGTTTTTAATGACGACCCGGCGGACCAGGCCCGCATTTTCGCCGATGCCGGCTGTAGCTGGTTGCATGTGGTCGATTTGGATGGCGCCTTCGCCGGCCGGCCGGTCAACGCCGATGCCGTCGAGGCGATCCTGTCGGCGACCGACCTGCGCGTCGAACTGGGCGGCGGTATTCGAGACATGGAAACCGTCGAGCGCTGGCTTGACTGCGGGGTTCACCGTGTCGTGCTGGGGTCGGCGGCCGTCAACGACCCATCGTTCGCCCGCGAAGCCTGTCGCGCCTGGCCGCGCCGCGTCGCCATCGGTATCGACGCTCGCGACGGTCATGTTGCCGTCCACGGCTGGTCCTATGCCACCGAGGTCACAGCGGCCGATTTGGCGCGCAGCTTCGAGGCGGACGGACCGGCCGCCATCATCTACACCGACATTACCCGCGACGGCACCATGGAAGGGCCGAACATCGAAGCGACGACCGGCCTCGCCGCGTCGGTGTCGACGCCGGTGATCCTTTCGGGCGGTATTTCTTCCATGGACGATCTGGCGACCATCAAGGAAGTGGGCGATGGACTCGTAGCCGGCATCATCTGCGGTCGCGCCGTCTATGAGGGAAAAGTCGACCCCGCCGCCGCGGTGGAAATGCTCTCCGGCGATGGGATCATGGAGCCATAGGACAGATGTTGAAGGCTAGAATAATACCCTGCCTTGATGTCGATCAGGGGCGCGTGGTCAAGGGGGTGCGGTTCGTGGACCTTATCGACGCCGGTGATCCCGTGGAACAGGCGCGCGTTTACGATAGGGCCGGCGCCGACGAGCTTTGTTTCCTCGATATCACGGCGAGCCATGAGGATCGCGATACGATCCTTGATGTGGTCGCCCGCACCGCCGAGCAATGCTTCATGCCGCTCACCGTCGGGGGCGGGATCCGCACCCTCGAAGACATTCGCCGGTTGCTGTTGGCGGGCGCCGACAAGGTGTCGATCAATACCGCCGCCGTCCACCGGCCGGAGTTCGTGCGCGAGGCGGCGGAGAAGTTCGGCAATCAATGCATCGTCGTCTCCGTGGACGCCAAATCGGTCGGCCCGGATCGCTTCGAGATCTTCACCCATGGCGGCCGCAATCCCACGGGCATTGATGCCGTCGCCTGGTCGAAACGGATGACCGACTACGGCGCCGGTGAAATCCTGCTGACGTCCATGGATCGCGATGGCACGAAGATCGGTTTCAACATCCCATTGACCAGAACCATCGCCGATGCCGTGCCCGTGCCGGTCATCGCCTCCGGCGGTGTCGGCACTCTTGATCATCTGGTCGAAGGGATCGTCGAAGGGCATGCATCGGCGGTGCTGGCGGCCTCGATTTTCCATTTCGGAACATACACGATCGCCGAAGCCAAAGCCCACATGGCGGCGGCCGGCGTGCCCATGCGCCTGGATGGGGCGACGGCATGAACGCGGAGCCGCTGGACGCCCGCGTCCTCGATCGGCTGTTCGCGACCATCATCAGTCGTCGTTCCGGCGATCCCGATGCGTCATACACGGCGCGACTCCTTGTCGATGGCGTGCCGAAAATCGCGCGCAAGACCGGCGAAGAAGCGATCGAAACCATCGTTGCCGCTCTCGCCGACGGTCCCGACCGCGTGACCTCCGAAAGCGCCGATCTTCTATATCACCTCCTGGTGCTGTGGGCGGCGGCCGGTGTGCGAGCTGAGGATGTGTGGGCGGAGTTGGCGCGACGCGAGGGCACATCGGGACTGACCGAGAAGGCGTCGCGAAATCAAAGGTCGGAAGGAAACGGCTAATGGCCTACGACGACAACAATGTATTCGCCAAGATTCTGCGCGGCGAAATCCCCTGCAACACGGTGTACGAGGACGAATACGCGCTGGCGTTTCACGACATCCAACCGCAATCGCCGGTCCATGTTCTGGTGATCCCCAAGGGACCCTATGTGTCCATGGACGATTTCTGTAACGACGCACCTTCCGACCTGATCGCCGGTTACTTCCGGGCGGTGGGTACCGTCGCGCGGCAACTGGGCGTCGTCGACCAAGGTTACCGCTTCCTTTCCAACACGGGACCGGACGCCCATCAGGAAGTGATGCACCTGCA
>JAHCKI010000113.1 GCA_026125865.1 Rhodospirillales bacterium | reverse complement strand
CCCGCAGGGTGAAGAGGTAGGCCGTGCCTTTCCAATTCGGAACGTCCATTTCGCAGTAGTTTTCAACCGCCGCGTCGAAGGCCAGGAGCGAACCGTTTTCGGCGGTGATGGCAACCACTGCGGCCCGATCGTCCGGAACGAACAGGCACGGCATGAGGCGCGGATCGAGTTGGTCGAGGCGGCAGCGCAGGGGGCGGCTGGAATATTGCAAGCGCGCCATGGCGTTGCGGAAGTAGGTGATGTCGAGTTCGTCGATGAAGTGGGGCAGAGCGTCGGCGACATGGCGCACATGACCGTGCCAGTGCAGGGCGCGCAACAATGGCTGCAGGCAAACCGACAAATCGGTCTTGGTCTTCAGCGCCTCCAACGTTTCCCAGCGGTCGAACGGATCGGCTTCGTTGACCGGAGACGGCAGCCGAAGAGTGCCTGTGTCTGCGTCGGCGTCTGCGTCGGCGAGGGCAACGGCTTGACTCATGATGGGTTAAGCTCCTGCCTGCCGTAGGGTAGGGGTGTCGGTTTTGTCTTCGCGCAACACGACGGCGCCGCCGGCCAGTTCGTAAACCCGATCGGACAGGTTGATGAAGGACGGCCGGTGGGTGATGAGCACGAGCGTCACATCACCCTTGATTTCCTCCAGAATGGCTCGGAGCTGCTCGTCATGGCGGCGATCGAGACCCATGTTCGCTTCGTCGAAGAGAATGACCTTGGGCTCACAGATCAACGCCCGGGCCAATCCGATCTGCTGCTTGATGCCGCGCGGGAGCTGATCGTCGGCGCCGTAACCGACATGGGTGCCGTATCCCAAGGGCATATGCGCCACCGGATCATCGAGACCGACCCGCTCGGCAACGGAGCGGACCCTGTCGCGTAGGGCCGGACGGAACATGGTGATGTTGTCTTCGATCGTTCCATCGAAAAGGGTGACGGACTGAGGCAGGTAGGCGATCCGACTGCGCACGGCGCCGGGTTCCAGGCCGGCTAGGTCCTGCCCGTCGATCAACACGGTGCCGTCGCGCGGTCGAAGCAGGCCCATGATGAGATGAAGCAGGGTGGTGCGGCTGCCGTTGTCGCTGCCCAGAACCGCTACCGTCTCGCCGGGCGCGATGCTGAACGAAGCGCCGGCGATGACATCGTCTTCTTTGCCGGGATAGCGAAAGGAAACATTTCGAAACTCGATACCGCCATCGAGCATGGGCGGCGATGTGAGGTCCGTCGTGGCTTCCTGGCTGAGGGCGAACACTTGCGCGAGGCGATCGCGAGCGAGCCGAACTCTTTGGAAACGGGTCCAAATTCCGACCGCTCGCTGCAAGGGTTGCATGGAGCGGTTCGACAACATGCTGCATGCGGCGAGACCGCCGACCGTGAGTCCGCCATCCATGACGATGATCGCTCCCAGTCCGACAACGGCGAACAGGGTCACCTGCGAGAACAGGGCGCCGATACTGAGCGCGGTGGCGCTGTGCAGGGCGACGTCTTGCTGGTTGGCGGCGGCTGTTTCCTGCAGTCGCTCGTAGCGACGCAGCATCAGATTCTCCACGGCCATGGACTTTACGGTGTGGATGCCGTGCAGGACCTCGATGATGAAGTTGAGGCGCCGGTCGTCGGAGTTCATGCGGTCGGCGAGGGATGTGCGGAGCTTCTTGCCGACGAAGAGCGCCGAAACCAGGAAAAGCACGATGACCGTGACAGGCACCAGAACCAATGGCCCGCCCAAGTAGCCGACGGCTGCGAGAAACAGGATGGAAAACGGTAGGTCGCAAAGAACGACGACGGCCTGCCCTGCGTAAAATTCGCGAAGCGCGGTCAGGGCGTGAAGGCGGTGCAGATGAACGCCGGCCGCATCGCGTTCGAACGACGATAGTTCGGCGGTCAACAGGTGCTGAACGGCGGAACACGACAGGCCGTGTTCCATCTGGGCGCCCTTCCAGCCAGTGAGGTAGTCGCGCCCCATGCGAAGCAGCACTTCGAAAATAAGCGCCGTGAACACACCAACGATCAGAAACGCGAGCGTGGATTCTGCGGTGTTCGGAATGATGCGATCGTAAATCTGTAAGAGCGCCAGCGGCATTGCCAGCGAAACCATGTTGATCAGCGCGGAAGATACGAGAAGATCCAAGGTGCCGCCGGGCTTGATCGGTGCACCATGGATGCTCTTGGGAATCCCCGAAAACGGTAATTTGACCATGATTGCCGACTAGCCTGACGCCCAAGACCACCGTGAACCGTGTTACATCGCGGTTTACTACTCTCGGTCACAGGGTGGCGGACTGTCATTAAAATCGGGTTAAGTTCGCTGCGAATTGACTGCGCAACAAAAGAAAATTGTTGGAGAATTTGGACCTTGGGAGCGGCAGCGGAACGCCACGAGAAAGTCACTCGATCCGATGGATTGTGGATCGACACCGACGAATGAATCCCACCCGTCGGCATCGTTCCATTCTGTGTTGCCCTTTCAGCCGATAAGGCCGTTTACCATTGGACTTTCTCCAGGTTTTCGAACGCGATGGACGAACCGTCATCGAGGTCAACGTGACCGGAAAAGCCCTCGGCGTCGGCATACTCACCGTCCGACACGGCCGAACTGTCGATATCGACACCACCGTCGATGTGCAGCGTCCAACCTTGGCTGATGTCGGTCAGACTGAGAATGTCGCTGCCGTCACCGCCACTGATCTGGTCGGTCCATCCCAAGCCGCCATGACCGTCAAAGCTGCTATCATCGAACGTGAACAGATCATTGCCGCCGCCGCCGCTCATTCGGTCGTTGCCGGCGCCGCCGTCAATAGTATCGTTGCCGACGTTTCCCCATAGGACGTCGTTGCCGGTACCACCCGAAATTTCGATATCGCCGGCCGTGTAGATTGGACTCGTCAAATCAACCACATCGTTGCCGGCACCGGCATTGATCTCCTCGATGTTGGCAAAGCGCGCGGCCGCGCCGCCTGGTCCCGGTGAAATATTGTCGTGTAGGAAGAGGGCGTCGTTGCCGTCACTGAGCTGGATGGCATCATGGCCCTCGCCGCCGTCGAAGCGATCAAATGATCGATTCATTCCGGTAATGCTGACCCGCTCACTGGGATTGTCGACGTTGAGCGCAACGTAGCCGGATCCCCAGGTACCATCGATTGAGGCCACAAAGGTATCGTCGCCGGCGCCACCAAACAGACTATCGATACCCGCGCCGCCACGAAGTTCGTCGGCACCGTCGCCGCCGCTGAGGGTGTCATTGCCGGCTTCGCCGTAGATGGTGTCGTTTCCGCTGCCGCCGGTAAGGACGTCGTCACCGTCGCTGCCGGTAAGGACGTCGCCAACATTGCCGATGGGGGAGGCATCGGTACCGATGTCGGTTCCGATTGAAGCGTTATGATCTGAGCCGCGCTCCCTATCACCAGCCGTTTGCGAGACACTATCGTCGCTTTCTGCGGAGAGCGGATTTGACCGCGCCTCCGGCAACGGGGAAAGCAGCTCACCTTTCGCGTCTTCCGCGATATGATCGTCGGTGCCGCTGCGGGATGCATGGGGATCCGGGGCGGAGAGGGGCTGTTGCGCCAGCGATCCGTCCGCGCTCGGTTTCGGTTCATGGATCTCCGAACCGGTGGCGTCGGTCTCTACGAAGCGCGCTGCCTCGGAATCGAGATCGGGAAGGTCGGCCTCGGCTTCGGCATCAGGTGCATCGGCTTTGGTGAGTGCCGGTGCCGATTCCTTGTCGGCGGTTGGCGGTTCGAACGCGACGGAATGGCTGTCGAATCCCGTTCCGTTGTGGATGGCCCCCAAGGCGGACGGATTTTCGGTCGCCTCGGCGCGGAATACAAACTGCCCGTAGTCACGAGCGTCCAGATCGGGCATCGGGTTTACACGCGCCGTTTCGACGTCTGCGATCCGAGCGTTGACTTGGGACTGCGGCGTTGCCGGGGAACTGTCATTTATAGTCATGGTCAGGTCTCATCCATGAGGGTGTGGAGAATCGCGGAACGCTTCAGCACGAGCAATTGCCGTTCACGGCGGCTGCACCGGCGTTGGTCACATCGTCACGCGCGCCTTCGCTGGAAGGAACTCCGTCCACGATTGTGTCCATCGAACTGAAAACGTGTCCCAAACGACGCCTCCCATTTTGGGTATTAAGCGAGTCGAATGCAGCTATAGATTGTGTTAAATTCGTTAATGATCGGTTAACGCGAGGTAAAGGCGCTCCCGGGAAGCGGCGGTGGTCAGCCGAAGAGCATTGAGCAAATGAAAACGGCGGCGGCGATGCCGGTTGCATCGGCGGCGAGCGCCGCCACGAGCGTGTGACGGACGCGGCGGACACCGACGGCCCCGAAATAGACGGCGAGCACATAGAACGTCGTTTCCGTGGAGCCCTGAAAGGTGCTCACCAGAATGCCCGTATAGCTGTCGGGGCCGATGGCCGGATTGTTGATGATGGAGGCGAGGACACCATAGGCGCCCGATCCGGACAGGGGACGAAGCAGGGCCATGGGCAACGCATCGGCGGGAAGACCGATGGCCGAGGTCAGATGCCCGAGCGGCGTGACCAACACGGCCAGGGCGCCGCTGGCGCGGAACATGGCGACGGCGACGAGAATCGCCACAAGATAAGGAATGATGCGGACCGCGACCTGAAAGCCCTCGCGGGCACCCTCCACCAAGGTCTCATAGACGTGCACGCGGCGCGCCGCACCGAACGTAAGGAGTCCGGTCATCAAGCCGGGAATGATCCAGGGCGCAATGTCGCGACCATAGACGACCATCAGCGGCACCAGAGCGAAGACGCCCGCCAGGACCGCAAATGAAACCCACAACGGATAGCCTTTGCTGGCGAGGGTCACATCGATCTCGCCCGAAGCCTCTGGAGCGGTGTCCGTTGCTTCAGCGCTGGCGGACGGCGCGGGGGTAGGGGTAATCGTAGACTTGCCGGGATCGGGCTGAAACCACCACCGTTGCAGCAGCTTGGCCATGATGATGGCCATCGTCGTGGAGCAGATGGTGGCGAACAGGGTGGTCGGCACGATCGCCGCCGGGTCATCCGATCCCGCGGCGGCTCGAAGCGCGATTACCCCGGTCGGCAGCAACGTGACGCTGGAGGTGTTGATGGCCAGGAACAGCGCCATGGCGTTGGTCGCCGTTCCCTTGTCGCGGTTGAGGGTGTCCAGTTCCTGCATGGCGCGAATGCCGAACGGGGTGGCGGCATTGGCGAGGCCGAGGGCATTGGCCGAAATGTTCAGGATCATCGCGCCCATGGCCGGGTGATCGACCGGAACGTCCGGGAACAGGCGCTGCATGAGGGGGCGGACGACCTTGGCGATGATGACCAGGAGGCCGCCGGCTTCCGCCACTTTCATGAGCCCGATGAACAGCGCCATGACACCGATCAGGCCGATCGCCAGGGTGACGGAATTGCCCGCCGCCTCGATCATGGCGGTGCCCAGGGATTCCATCGGCGACACGTCGTCGAGGTTCATCGCCTGCCAGACGATGTGGCGGTAGCCGGCGACGGTGAACGAGATGACGACCAGCGCAAAGAATATGACGTTCAAGGCAAGGACCGATGGTGTGAATCGATGGCGCGAAAGATAACAGCGCCGCCGCCACATTCAACACGGGCGCCCGATCGGCGCCCGCCCGGGCGTTGAAGGCTTGCGAATTGGCCGCTTTACGGGCCAAGCGGCACAATCTTGCCGCGTGGTAATCTTTCCGCAGGATATGCCGGTTTAGGATCCGATTCGGTTTGATCCAGAAATCAATGAAATAGAGCGCGCGCGTGCTCTAGGGTGCCGGTTTTCATGCGAGGAAAGTATTGGATTCTGTTGATCGTCGGGATCGCGCTTGCCGGCGTTGGGGCCGGTACCCTGGCTTTCTTGGGTCAGGATGCGCCACGAACGGTAGCCGAGGTTCGACAGCACACATTTGCGGGGAAACGCGCCGTTTCCTCCGCCAGGTCGGACGTCGGGTCGACACGGTCGATGGGCATGGCGAGTACGCGCGCGGCGTCGCGCGACAGCGGGTCAATCCGGCGATCGGGCTCAAGCCCCAGCGGCCTGGCGACGGTGGGACAGGCATCGTCCCATGAACCCGGTGAACTTCTGGTGGCCGATCCGCCGGCGCGATTTTGGGAGAGTATATCCTCGCTCGGCTATCGCCTGATCGAGACGAACCACCTTGAAACCCTGGGAATGACCGTTCAGCGCGTTCGAGTCCCCGCCGGTACGCAGGCAGTGAGCGGCGAGGACCAGTTGCGCCGCCGCTTTCCAGCTCTACTAGTAGATCAGAACCATCATTTTCACACCGCAAAGGGGGAACCCTTTCCCGCCAGTTACGCGCGCGCCATGATCGGGTGGCAGGACATCCCGAGCGATTGCGGTCACGGGGTGCGGGTCGGCGTCATCGATGCGGGAATCGATGTCGGGCACCCGGCGTTGGCCGGCATGAACCTGGCGTACCGGTCCTTCCATCGGTCCGATCGACGTCCCGGCCCGGCCGATCACGGCACGGCCATCGCCGGCATCCTCATCGGCAATCCCGACAGCGGACAAGGTTGGGGCGGGCTCGTCCCCGGCGCCTACCTCCGAGCCGCAAACGTCTTTGAATTCAACGATCAGGGCAAAAGCATCGCCACCGCGGGCGCGCTCATCCGCGCCGTCGAGTGGATGGCCGAAGGCGGCATTCCCGTCGTCAACGTCAGCCTGGCGGGGCCCGACAACGAGATCGTGCGAAAGGTCGTTTCGATGGCGCGGAATTGGGGAATGATCCTGATTGCTGCCGCCGGCAACGGCGGGTCGTCGGCGAAACCGGCCTATCCCGCAGCCTATCCAGAGGTCGTCGCGGTAACCGCGGTCGGCGCCGATCGCAGCATCTATCAGCACGCCAACCGGGGCTCATACGTTGAGTTCGCGGCGCCGGGCGTTCGCATCTGGACCGCCGTCCCCGAGGGCGGACGCTTCCAAAGCGGTACCTCGTTCGCTGTTCCCTACGTCAGTTCGTTGGCGGCGCTTTACATCGCGCAAAGCGGCAATCAACGCCTCAATGATCTCCGTTCCACATTGAGAAGGGGAATTACCGACCTCGGCTCACCGGGACGGGATGACACGTTCGGTTGGGGACTGGTTACGACAAGACCAACCTGCCGAAGCAAGACAAATCCCGCTTAAGACCCTAGGCCTCGTCCAGGCTTGTTTTTCCTAAGCCTCGTCCAGGCTTGTTTTTCCTAAGCCTCGTCCAGGCTTGCTTCACCCGAGTTCGCCAGCACGCGAACTAGTCCGAACAGGCGCTTGCGGACCTGAGGATCGAAAATCCGAAAATAATTGTGCATGAGTTCGAAGGATTCCCGTGATGTCATGGGATCGCTGTCGAACTCCGGCATCGGCACATCGGCGAAACCGGGACTGAACACGTTTCCGGTTTCCAGCGCGTCCTCGGCGGGCAGCCCTTCGAAAAAGAAGGAAACGTCAACTCCCAGCGCCTTGGCGATCCGGAACAGATTGCTGGCGCCAAC
>JAHCKI010000112.1 GCA_026125865.1 Rhodospirillales bacterium | reverse complement strand
GGCGTTTCGCCTGCGCGGTGAAGAGCATGTGTGGTCGCCGAAAACGATCTCCTTGCTGCAACACGCGGTCCGTTCGTCCGACTACGGGACATTCAGGGAGTATACGGGCCAGGTCAACGATCAGAGCCGCAAGCTGAAGAACCTGCGCGGCCTGTTCGAGTTCAAGAAAATCGGTGGCCCGGTGGCGATTGCCGAGGTCGAGCCGGTCGGCGAGATCGTCAAGCGGTTCTCGACCGGGGCGATGTCGTTCGGATCGATTTCCTGGGAAGCCCATACCACCCTCGCCATCGCCATGAACCGGCTCGGCGGCAAATCGAACACGGGCGAAGGCGGCGAGGAAGCCGCCCGGTTCCAGCCCTTGTCCAATGGGGACTCGATGCGCTCGGCCATCAAGCAGGTCGCTTCGGGGCGGTTCGGCGTCACCGCGGAATACCTGGCCAACGCCGATGACATCCAGATCAAGATGGCGCAAGGCGCGAAGCCGGGCGAAGGCGGACAGCTTCCGGGACACAAGGTCGATACCTGGATCGCCCGTGTCCGTCATTCCACCCCGGGGGTGGGACTGATTTCGCCACCGCCGCACCACGATATCTATTCGATCGAGGACTTGGCGCAGCTCATTCATGACCTGAAGAACGCCAATCCCAAGGCCCGGATCAGCGTCAAATTGGTTTCGGAAGTGGGCGTGGGCACCATAGCTGCCGGCGTCTCCAAGGCTAAGGCCGACCATGTGACCATTTCCGGTTTCGACGGCGGCACCGGCGCAAGCCCGCTGACGTCCATTTACCACGCCGGATCACCGTGGGAGATCGGCCTCGCCGAGACCCACCAGACCCTGGTGCTCAACGGTCTGCGCGGCCGCATCGCCGTGCAGGTGGACGGTGGCATTCGCACCGGCCGCGACGTTGTCATGGGAGCGCTTCTCGGCGCCGATGAATTCGGCTTCTCGACCGCGGCCTTGATCGCGGCCGGCTGCATCATGATGCGCAAGTGCCATCTCAACACCTGCCCCGTTGGCGTGGCCACCCAGGACCCCGAACTGCGCAAGCGCTTCGCCGGGGAGCCCGCGCACGTGGTCAATTTCATGCTGTTCGTCGCCGAGGAAGTCCGTGAGCTGATGGCGGAACTGGGCTTCCGCACCATCGAAGAGATGATCGGACGCACCGACCGCCTTGAAATGCGGCCGGCCCTCGATCATTGGAAGGCGAAGGGGTTGGACTTTTCGCGTATCTTCGCGGAACCGCAAGTTGGTCAGGAGATCGCGCGTTTCAACTGCGAAACCCAGGATCACGGCCTCGATAAGGCATTGGATCACCAACTCATTGCGAAAGCCATGCCGGCGCTCGAGCACAGGCAGCCGGTTCGGTTGGCGTTGCCGATTCGCAACGTGAACCGCACCGTCGGGGCCATGTTGTCCGGGCAACTGGCGTTGCGGCACGGCAACGAAGGATTGCCGGACGATACCATCCACGTCAAATTCAAGGGGACGGCCGGACAGAGCTTCGCCGCTTTTCTCGCCCGCGGTGTTACGCTGGAGCTTGAGGGCGACGCCAACGACTATGTCGGCAAGGGGCTTTCCGGCGGGCGTGTCATCGTCTACCCGGCGAGCGACTGTCCGATCGAGCCGACTGAGAATATCGTTATCGGCAACACGGTGCTCTATGGCGCCATCAGCGGCGAAGCGTTCTTCTGCGGCGTCGCCGGTGAACGGTTCGCGGTCCGCAACTCGGGCGTCCATGCCGTCGTCGAAGGCGTCGGCGACCATGGCTGCGAATACATGACGGGAGGCTGCGTCGTCGTCCTTGGTCCAACCGGGCGCAATTTCGCCGCCGGCATGAGCGGCGGCGTCGCTTACGTCCTTGATAAAGACGGTGATTTCGAGCTTCGTTGCAACTTGGCCATGGTTGATCTGGAGCCGATCGCCGAAGAGGACGAGCTGTTGGAGTCCATAAACCATCAGGGCGGTGATCTGGAAACCCACGGGCGGGTCGATATCATGCACGACATGACACGGTTCGATGCGCAACGACTTCGGACCCTGATCGAACGTCATGGAAAGTACACGAACAGCGCGCGGGCGGCTCATATCCTGGCGCATTGGAATGAGTATTTGCCGAAATTCGTCAAGGTGATGCCGGTCGACTATCGGCGCGCGTTGCAACAAATGCAGGCACGCTCGCGTGCAACGGAACGCAACGGCATCAGCGTTGCGGTGGGGATGTAAGCGATGGGCAAGCCGACGGGTTTCAAGGAGTTTTCCCGCCATGACCGGCTCTATTCACCGGTGGGCGAGCGGGTTCAGCACTGGCACGAATTCGTCATTCCGCTTGCCGACGATGAGCTGGGTCGGCAGGGCGCGCGTTGCATGGATTGTGGCATTCCCTACTGTCACCAGGGGTGCCCCATCAACAACATCATTCCCGACTGGAATGACCTGGTCTATCGCCAGCAATGGCGAGAAGCATTGTCGGTGTTGCATTCCACCAACAATTTCCCCGAGTTCACGGGGCGGATTTGCCCGGCGCCGTGCGAAGCCTCGTGCACCCTCAACATCATGGACGAGCCGGTCACCATCAAAACCATCGAATGCTCCATCGTCGATCGCGGCTGGCAGGAAGGGTGGTTGTTGCCGGAGATCCCGGAGCGTCGCACGGGCAAGCGGGTGGCGGTCGTCGGCTCGGGGCCGGCAGGCCTGGCCTGCGCCCAGCAACTGGCTCGGGCGGGACACACCGTGGTCGTCTACGAAAAGCAGAACAGGATCGGCGGCCTTCTGCGGTACGGCATCCCCGATTTCAAGCTGGAGAAGCACCTGATCGACCGGCGCATGGCGCAAATGCAGGCGGAGGGCGTTGAGTTCCGGCCCAATAGTCATGTCGGGGTCAACGTCCCGACCGAAACATTGCTGGAAGAATACGACGCAGTCGTCCTGGCGGGTGGCGCCGAGCAGCCGCGCGAACTCGACGTGCCCGGCCGGGCGTTGCCCGGTGTGTATTACGCCATGGACTTTCTGACTCAGCAGAATGCTCGCGTGGCGGGCATTGCCATCCCTGACGAGGACGCCATTGTCGCCACCGGCAAAAACGTCATCGTCGTCGGCGGCGGCGACACCGGCTCAGATTGCGTGGGCACCTCCATACGTCAGGGGGCCCGTTCGGCGACGCAGCTGGAGATCATGCCGCGACCGCCCGAGCGGGAGGACAAGGCTTTGACGTGGCCCAACTGGCCGCTGAAGCTGCGCACGTCGACGTCTCATGAAGAAGGGTGCGAGCGGGATTGGTCGGTCTTGACGACGCGCTTGACCGGCGACAACCGCGTCGAGAAGCTGCACTTGGTCCGTGTCGAGTGGAGTGACAACGGCAACGGCGGCACCAATATGAATGTGATCGATGGTAGCGACTTCACGCTGGACGCCGATCTGGTGTTTCTCGCCATGGGCTTTGTTCGTCCGGTCCATGAGGGGTTGATCAACGACCTCGGGGTTGAATTGGACGGCCGTGGCAACGTCAAGGCCGATACCGAAACTGAAACGGGCGCCTATCAAAGCTCCTTGCCGAAGGTGTTCACCTGTGGCGACATGCGGCGGGGACAGTCCCTGGTCGTGTGGGCGATCCGCGAAGGACGGCAGTGCGCGCGCTCCATTGACCAGTTCCTGATGGGTTCGTCGCAGCTTCCGCGATGACCGGTTTTTCCGGCTCTGCCGGCATAGAGCAAAATGCGATCAGGTCAAGTCACCTGATCGCATGGGTTTGCTCTACAATCAATGATATAGAGCACGACCGTGCGATTACGCTGACTGAGCCTAATCGCACCGTGCTCTAGGAGATAGGATCGCGCCATGATCGTTTTTGATTTGCAGTGCAACAACGGCCACAAGTTCGAGGAGTGGTTCGCCTCGAACACCGAGTACGAGGCCAAAACCGATGCCCATGAGGTGCGCTGCCCCGATTGCGGCGATACTCATGTCGTCAAGGCGCTATCCGCGCCGCGCATCAACAGCGGTGCCTCAGCGCCCATGCCGGCGGCGCCCTGTGGCCTACCGGCCTGCATGTCGGGGGGCTGCGCCATGATGGGCGGTGATTCATAAAGCACGCAACACGGTCCGAACGCTCGTGCCTATTTGGTTGTTTCTTGCGGGCCTCAACGGTCTGACGGCCGTCGCGGCAAGCGCCTATAGCTGGCATGACCTTGCTGGCGAAGGCTTGCCGCAGAAGATGTTCGAGATCGCGTCCGCCAACCAGATGTTCCATGGCTTGGCGCTGCTTGCCGTAGCATGGTTGACGTCGCGCGAGACCGGCGTCGGCCGCCGCCTCGCCCATACTGCCGGCGCCTGTTTCACGCTTGGGATTCTACTGTTTTCAGGCACCCTCTACTGGCTGGTGCTGATGGACTCGTTGCTTGTGCGCGGTGCCGCGCCGTTTGGCGGTTTTCTTCTGATGGGCGGTTGGGGGTTGTTTATGGTGATCGCCATCATAAACGCGCTACGCCCTTCGGAGTGACAATCCGCGCGATCAACTTCCCCGCAATTTCAGGGTGTCGACGTTGAGCTTCCCCATGGCTTGGAGAACCTGGTAGATGGCGGTGATGGCGTCGTAGCGGGCGATGGTCAGATTGATACGGGCATTATTGACCTCGTCCTCTGCAATCAGCACATTGATGACCGTTTCCTTTCCCGCCTCGCGTAAGCCGCGTCGCGCCTCGAACACCTCTTCGGCGATAACCACAGCGTTGCTCAACAGTTCCTCACGATCGCGGGCGGTGCGCAGTTGCTGCCAAGCGAGACGGGTGGCCTCCACCACGCCGCGGGACACGTATTCATGATTGTCCTGGCTGGCGCGATAGTCGTAAGCCGCCTGTTTGACGCCGGATGATGTGGCGAATCCGTTGAAAATGTTCCACGTGGCCTGCAGCAATACGGAGAAATCCCGACGTGCGCCCAATTGCAAGTCGTAGTCCTTCTCGTAATTGGCGGCGCCGACGACTTCGAAACTTGGGTAGTAGTCGGCACGGGCCAAGCGTCGGCGCTCGGCCGCAACTTCGACCGTCGCCTGGCTCGAGATCACCGCCGGGTTTTCATGGCTCGCCGTCGACACTGCGTCTTCCAGGTTCTGGGGGAGCAAGTGCTCCGGCGGCGTCGGATCGGAAATCTGTTTCAGATCAGGGGCGTGGTTGAAGACCTGTATGTAGCGGCTGATTGCGTCCTGGAGCGCACCCTCGAACGCCACCCGTCGTTCCTTGGCGATTTGCAGGCGCGACTTGGCCTGAAGAACATCGACGGTGATGCCGCCGCCACGCACAACCCGTTCGTCTTCCAGCTTTGCTTGCGTTTTGATCGAGTTCTCGCTGATGCGGGCCAATTCGACGAGCCGCTGCTGTCGCAGAATATCCACATAGGCGCTGATTCCGGCAATCAGAACCTCTTGCGTCGTGCCCTCCAAGGTATGCTCGGCGACGGAGGCGTTCAGGCGAGCGATGCGGACACGCGCCGGCGTTTCAAAGCCGTCGAAGACGTTTTGCGACAGGGTCAGTCTCGCCACCTTCTGAACTTCATTGAAAGCGCCGAGGCCGGCTTGATCGCGGGCGTCGGTCTGAATGTCGGTGGGGCCAACGTTGCCCGAAACGTCAAGTTTGGGCAGGTAGCCGGAATACGCCTTGTCAACCTTCTCGCGGGCGGATTCCAGGGCCGAGCGCTGGGCGCGGATCTGCGGGTGGTTGGCGGTCAGGGAGACCAGCTCGGCCTTGAGTGACTGAGCCTTTGCGTGTTGGATGCAGAAACAAGAAACGAGAACCGCGACAACACAGACAGTTTTATTGATTGAGAGCACGGGCAACCTCAAACGCCGCAATTGATGGACTAATATTTCCATCCGTTGGTATGATATCGACGCGCTTTTCAATGCAAAAGTCTATCGGCCCCGGATTCTCAAGTCAAATGAGCGGCTTATGTCGACCTGTGACAATGAGAGGTGAAAAACAGACGGCGTGGCTGGGGAGTCCGCCCGCGCCACCCCGCAACCGCTTCAAATCATGGCGCATTTTAGGTCCTGACAGACCTCAATCGGGCTAGCTCATTCGAGTACCCGTATGAGGCGAGGATAAACATTTCCAGTTCTTGTGATGTTTTTGCCACAAAAGTGGCGCTCGGCAACGGGTTTTTGACGGGCGCACGAGTCATGCACAAACAAAAAGTGTCACCAGCTACACGAATCGGTTGTTTCGCGGCACGCCGTCATTTTGAGCTGGCGGGGCCGTAGCCACCGCCGCCCGGCGTCTCGATGACGAAGACGTCCCCGGCATTCATCTCGGTCCGGTCGGTCGCGTCGAGAAAATCCGTGCTGCCGTCGCAGCGCTCGACCCGGTTGCGGCCCGTTTGCGCGGGAGCCCCTCCGGCAACGCCGAACGGCGGAACGCGCCGATGGCTGGACAGGATCGCGGCAGTCATCGGTTCGCGGAAACGGATGCGTCGTACCACGCCGTCGCCGCCACGATGCAGGCCGTCGCCGCCACTGCCGTACCGGATGTGAAACGCCTCGACGAGCACCGGGAAACGCCATTCCAGAACTTCCGGGTCCGTCAATCGCGAGTTGGTCATGTGGGTATGGACGGCGTCGACACCGTCGAAGTCCGGACCCGCGCCGGCGCCGCCACAGATGGTTTCGTAGTATTGGTAGCGATCGTTCCCGAACGTGAAGTTATTCATGGTGCCCTGGGACGCGGCGAGCACGCCAAGCGCGCCGTAGAGGGTGTCGACGATGCACTGGGAGGTTTCGACGTTGCCGGCGACAACCGCCGCCGGGTACCGGGGGTTGAGCATCGACCCCTCGGGAACGATGATGCTCAAGGGCTTCAGACAGCCTTCGTTGAGGGGGATTTCGTCCTCCACCAGGGTGCGGAAGACGTAGAGAACCGCCGCCTTGCACACCGCCAGCGGGGCGTTGAAATTGTTGTCTCGCTGTGCTGAGGTGCCGGTGAAATCGATGGTGGCGCTGCGCGCCGCCTTATCGATGGAGATGGTCGCCGAAATGACCGCACCGTCGTCCATTTCGTAAGCGAAGTGGCCGGGTTTCAGCACGTCCAACACGCGGCGCACCGATTCTTCGGCATTGTCCTGCACGTGGTTCATGTAGGCCCACACCACGTCCAGGCCGAACGCGTCCGCCATTCGGCGCAATTCCTGAACGCCTTTCTCGTTGGCGGCGATCTGAGCGCGAAGATCGGCCAGGTTTTGGGTCGGATTGCGGGCCGGCCATTGTTTCGAGGCCAGCAAAGCACGGATCTCGTCTTCGAGGAATCGGCCTTCGCGCACCAACACGGCATTGTCGATGAGGACGCCTTCCTCCTCGACGCTGTGGCTGTGAGGGGGCATAGAGCCCGGTGTAATGCCGCCGATATCGGCGTGATGGCCGCGCGAGCCGACGAAAAACAGGGGTGCTTGCCCCTCGGCGTCGAATACCGGTGTAACGACGGTAATGTCGGGCAAGTGGGTGCCGCCGTTGTAGGGCGCATTGAGCACAAAGA
>JAHCKI010000111.1 GCA_026125865.1 Rhodospirillales bacterium | reverse complement strand
ACGCCCCTTCGGCTTCGTCGCCTGTAGCACCGGGTGTTGGGATCGCGACCGACGATCTGTCAGCCCCGGTGGCGAAGGCCAAATCCCAATTGAGACGGCCATCGGCGAGGACTTCGACGAGGACCATGGGCTCGACGAGCCGTACTTGCCCGAACTCGATTCGGCCCCCGATAAGAGGCGCCAGCCGAAGACGGATTTCAGCGGATCGAAGCCGCAGCATGTCGGCGTCGGGGCGGCCTTCCGCGTTGGCGAAACGCAGGTCCTCGACGACCATCGTCGGCGCCGGTAGAAGCGTGATACGGACGTCGCCGCCGATGGCGAGATCGCGGCCCGTGATCCGCTTCACTTCATCGGCAAGGGTGGCCTTGTAGTCGTTCCAGTTGATGAAGTTGGGAGCGATTAGGGCGATACCAACGACAAGCGCAATTGCCGCGGCAATGCCAATCAGGATTTTCCGCAAGTCCAATACCAAATCTCAGTGTCAGCACCAGAAGTCCCCAACTGTGACTTCCGGCAATCAACACCACAAGAGCATAACAATTGACGCCGTGGTATAGTCTAATTGGGTATGTTCTCTACAACGAAAAGAGCGTTCAATCCGGACAAGCTTCTAATCCGGGAACACGGGGGTGCTAGCTCTTTTTCGGCGGTTGCTTCGTTAGATTTTCAATCAGCTTGTCGCTCGCAATCCCATCGACGGCGAGGCCACGCTGTTTCTGGAAGGCGCGAATTGCGGCGCGGGTTTGCCGTCCGGCGATGCCATCGATGGGGCCGGGCGCGAATCCATATTGCGTCAGCAGTTTCTGGACGGTCTCTATTTGCGACTTCGTCGCGGGCTTTGTTGTCGACTTCTCGGGGATTGACGCGACAGCCGTTGCCGAGGCCGCCGGTGTCTTAAGCGACGCCTTGATTGCTGCGGTGCCGCCATCGGTTCGGCCGCTTGTGGTCGGGGTTGCCTTCGACGGCCGTGGAAGCGGTTGCGGACCGATGGGAGTGTTGCGTTCCCCGGCGATGATAATCGGCCGAGCGGTAGGAAGGCCGCCGGCGGTGTCCAGGTCGGCTGCAGAAGCAACTGATCGTCCGCCGTCCGAACCACCGATCGTGCTCCGTTGGTCAACGCCGCCAACCATGAGATATCCGATGGCGCCGCCGACGAACACCGAAAGACCCACTGCCGTCCACGTTACCGATTTCGGTAATTGCGAAAGCGGTTGCAGCCACAGATCCTCCCGCGAAGCCGATGCGGCCGTGGTTTTCAGCAAGGCTCGTGCGCGCGTTATCAACCCCCCGATCGCCGGGAATGGCAGGCGCGGCAAGAACGCCTCCTCCGGGGTGTCTTGATTTCGCGATGCCCTGGCGGCGCGAATGCGCGCGGTCATGGCGTCTATGCTCATGGACGGGGGGCGCGGCAATGGGGTTTCGGCGAGGGTTCGTCGGCTGCGAGCGAACCACCCCGTCAGTGCCGCGTGCAATTTCGACAGCCACGCGTTTTCCTTGCGCGCGCCAACCGGCGCATCGGCGCGAAGAAGATCGGGGAGCGGACCGAACGGTGCCTCGGCGGATGATCCCTGTGTCGAGACTTGAATGCCGTCTCTCCGAATGCGCTTGCCCGTGCCGACCGTCATTGATTTGGGCTTGGGAAACGGCAGCGCAGTCTCCCGGCATAGGTTGTCTCTCTCCTCCACAGCCGCCGCCGAACACTGTCCAAACTGCAACTCGCGAAGCCGGCATTTTACGCTTTCCGGCAGGAACAGATCCCAGGCCGCCTCCTTGACCGCGGTGCCGGTCAGGGGCAAGGGGGTCGCGTCGCTTATCCGGTTCAAGATGTGACTGCACAGACGGGTGATGCGCCCGGGATAGCCGCGTGAATAAAACGCAATGCGCGCGATCGCCTCGGGGGAGAACGGTTCGGGACCGGTATATCCGGCCTTGTCCAGGCGATGCTGGATCATCTCTCGCAAGTGAGACTGTGCCAGCGGTTCGAGGGTGACGACGCGATCGACCAAAATGGGTAGATCCGCGGGTTTCGATGCGGTGTCATGGAGTACGGGCTTCGGTGTCGCCGACATGACGATGGTCAGCGGCGCCACCGCCTTGCGGAACTCGTCGGCCCATGCCCAAAGGCTGGTGGTGACGTCGTCGGTGAGTTGGTCCGCGTCGTCCAACAAAAGCACGTTGACGCACTGCTCCGGGCGCTGGCAGGCCGTTAGAACGTCTTGCAATGTGGTGTTTTCATTGCACTGGAAAACCTGCTCGAAACGCAGCAACCTGACGCCACGGCGGCCGGCCAACGCCTCCGCCAGGGCAATCATCACCGAGGTCTTGCCGACTTCCGGGCCGCCGTTGATCAGGATTGACGGCGTACCGTCGCTCACCGCCGTAATGAGGATCGAAAGCGCGCCCCGGCGCGGCGGATCCAGATAAAGAAAGTCGGCGTTATCGGAAATGCGAAATGGTTCTTCGGCGAAACCTAAATGCGTCAGTTCCATTTTTGTGTACTCAACATCAACTTTCATCGCGTCGATAGGTCCCCATTAAGGCTTCCATCGCGCATTCGTTGCACGAGATTTGGTTTCTCCCGCTGGTATCCTCTTTCCAATGGAATCTCTTTGTCAATCGATCACTGAGCGCCGACTCTCATTCATTGCGTTATGAAGGTACCGTAACGCGAAAGCGGCCTATTCGGTACTGGCTCGGACCCTTGCGGGGGGTGCTACTATTGATATTTTCGTTACTGCGGGCGCGTTCACCGCAATCAATAATTGGAATTACTGATTTGTGGTGAAATCGGAAAAACGTGGCGTTGGTGCGGTATCGGTAAATGATTGTTTAATCAAGCAAGAAAAATGGTCTGGTGAAACCACGAACAATACATTTTTGTCTGTAGGTGAACGAATCGCGAAAGCGGCGGCTGACTAAATTTCATACTCTTGTATCGTCATCAGTAAAGAACAAGTTATGATTCGCAATTCCATTCCACGTTCCTAGGAATCAGGGCGTGAGACTCAGTATCCTCCAATAGGGTGGGAGTTTCGCTCACTCGAGTGCTGCGGTGATACTAAAAGAAAATCGCCCATATCGTCGGGGAGGTCGCCGGAAATACCCTCTGTTTTGCGCTGGATGCCTTCGTTTTCACCTTTGATTCGATTTTTTTCGAGCATCGCGTTTCGATGGGCGGGACTGCCGGCGGCCCCCACGGGTCGGCTGGTGTGACCTCGCGGTCAAATCATGGGGCCGAAATCATCGCTTCCATCTCGCGGCGTACGCGAACGGCGTCGTCGGCTTCGTCGATGGCGACATCGTGCCAGGTGACAGTCTGGTTTTGCTCGACAGGTTTGATCAGGCGAACGCCGTGGGCCAGTCCGATCGGCAGGGCGCCAAGGCGCAGCGAGGCCTCGGCGGGCGCCAGTTTTCCCCACACAGTCGCACCGCCTTCGCCGTCGAGGATGTCTCCCGGTTGGAGGTCGCGCTTGGCGACGGCGACGACATCGGCCCGGAAGCCCGTTGGACAACCAGTGGGTTCGTTGGCCAGCGCCGCCTTCGCGACCGAAATGCCCAACTCCAGTCCGATGAGATGAAAAGGCTTCCACATGGCCGAATAGCGGCCGCTCGGGTCGGTCACCAATCCATATTCACCGAAACAGCGGGCGGCGTAGTCGGTGGGCGCGCGGAAGGTGACATAGACGCCCCATCGCAGGTCGCCGATCACGTGGCGCCCGTCTCGCTCCTCGGAGGAGATGACTTCGACCTGACCCATGTGTGCGAGCCGGCCGCCGTCCTCCTTCGGTTTCAGGATTGTGGGCAAATCATGGACGCCGCACGGCGGAAACGCCAAACCGTCGGCGGCGGGGGTGAGGCCGGTGGCGTTGGCCACGGCGGCCATCTCGATGGCCGACTTGGTGCCGTCAAGGAAGGAATTGAACATCCGCGCGTTCATTCCGCCGGCCTTGGCTTGCTCCGGCGTAAGGCCATAGAAACCCCAAACCGTTTCCGGCGTCGAGGTGTGGAAATGGGGCAGATACTTTGTTCCCTTGCCGGCGGCGGCGATCTCCAAGCCGGCGGACCGCGCCCAGTCCACAAGTTCGCAGATCAACGCCGGCTGGTCTCCGTAGGCCAATGAATACACGACACCGGCGGCCTCGGCCCGTCGCGCCAACAGCGGCCCGGCGAGTGCGTCGGCCTCGACGTTGACCATGATCACGTGTCGGCGATGCTCGATGCAGCAAAGCGCATGCCGAATGCCGGCGGCGGGATCGCCCGTGGCTTCGACCACCACATCGATCCCCTCGGCGCCGATGATCCCGAAAGCGTTTTCCGTGATGTGGGTGGCGCCGCTCCCGATTGCCGCCGTCACGCTCGCCGCCGCGCTTTGCTCGGGAGACCAGCCGGCGGTCGCCAACGCCTGGCGGGCGCGCGCCGGATCCAGATCGGCCACGGCGGCCACATGCATCCCCGGCGTTCGTTTGGCTTGCGCCAAAAACATCGTGGCGAATTTACCAGCGCCAATGACACCGACATGCACGCTATTGCCGTCGGCGGCACGGGCGAGCAGACGCGAATACAAGGTCATCCGTCTTTATCCCCTCCAGAAGTCAGGAACCAGGCACCGGGAATACAGGATACATCACCCGAGGACCGCCGACAGCCGATCCATTGGCTTTCGGCATAAAAAACCTGCGGTGACGCTGGCGTGCCCATTCACGCGCCATGATTGTACTGGACTCAAGATGCAATCGCTGTCACACTCTTATTTTGCACGTTTCGTGCAAAAGCTCGGATGAGATCGGCGGGGCCGGTTCGGGCCATTTTCGATCTTTGATGTGCCGTTACGTCGACGCCCTATCTGGTGCTTGCAAGGGGCGTTCCCTGGATTCGCATCGAGCCGCGGCGGCGTTCGCAACAACGTCGCCGCGGTTTTTCGTGGTCGTTCATTAGCATGGAGGTATAGAAACGATCGAATACCACCGATTCACCATTCGGCACCACCGAACAGGATTTCTTGTAGCTTGTCCTCGATCGCCTGCCGCGTCTAGCGTCAGCGGGAGCCCCCCGGCTTTGCCGGGGAGGCAGTCAGAGTTTATGCGGGCTCATGGGTCTTAACGTTGATCTGGCCTATTCCGCCAGATGGTGTGGGGCGGACGGAAATTTCCACATCCTGATCGAGAGCCGTCCAAAAACTGCATCAATCGCTCGACGGAGAAGCTGCCGGGCGATCGCTTTCATCAGGGTGGAGACATGCGGCTGTTTGATGCCCAGCACCTCCCCCGCTTGCGCCTGGGTGAGGCCGCGGGCCTTGATCAGCGCAGCCAGATTTGCAGGGTCAGGTGGGCCTTGAGCCGTTCTTTCGGGGTTCGGAAAACCTAGATCGGCGAAAAACATTCCCGCTGCTTTCTTCGTGGGTTGTCTCTATTTTGCCGTTCGGTATCAGTTCCGCCTTTCTCAGTGTATCCGCTCCGCGATCTTCAACCGCTGCCGGATCAAGTCAATTTCCTTTTTGGTGTCGCCGTCCTTTCTTGGATTTCTTCTGGAAAGCGTGCAGCACGTATATCGCATCCGAAAAATACACTGTATAAACGGCCCGGTAGGTGTCGGTGGTATGGTCCGAAACGATTTCCAACACCCGGAACGCCCCGAAATCTCTGAGCGGTTCACTGAAGGGAAGGTTTCCCCTCTGCGCAGCATAAAGGGCTTGGCCCATAACGCGTTGTACGGCCTTCGGAAAAGCCTTGAGGTCTTTTCTCGGCAGGCGACCCAAACCACCTCTTTAGAAACGGCGCTCACTATACAAATATACCAATGTTAGTGTGAAACGAAAAACACAATACTGTAGTGTTAAATTATCCTTTTGGATTGGATTTAAAAAATCACGTTCGATCGAAGCTCCGCCCTTCCGCTGTTTCGCGGCTCTTGGCGTCAGCTTGCGCGGGCGGTGGCGACAAGTTTCTCTGAATTGGTCGAGGCTGATGGCGCCGGGGACAGTAGTTGGCCGCCGATGATGAAGGCCGGTGTCCCGGTGATTCGAGCCTATGCCCCAGTTCGAAGTTCTTGCGCAGCACCGCTTCAATGGACGGATCGGCCATGGCGGCGCGGATCTCGTCCGGATCGAGTCCCGTTTTCTGGATCAATTTCATCACGCGGTCTTCATCGAGCTTTCCGCGCGCCGTGATAAGCGCGCTATGGACATCCATGTATTTTTCCGGGTGTTTCGCCCAAACCGCCAAAGATGCCTTCGACGCGACGACGGAGTCGTCGCCGAGGATGGGGTATTCCTTGAATACGTAACGAATGTTGCCGTCCTTCTTGAGGAGTTCCTGGATCGAGGGGAACACGCGCTTGCAATAGCCGCAGCGATAATCGAAGAATTCGACCACGGTTACATCGCCATTGACATTGCCCGCGACCGGCGAGGTGGGGTCGCTGTTGAGTTCGTCACCGGCATGGGCGACGGCGGCTTGCGCTTGCAAGCGAGCCTCTTGTTCTTGTTTTTCCTGAAATTTTTGCACCGATTCGACGATCAATTCCGGGTGGCGCAGGATGAAATCTTGGATCGTCCGTTCGAGCGCCTTTTGCTGCTCCGGCGAAAAAGCGGTCGATGGCTGGTCGTCGGCGTTTACCGGTCCGAATGCAAATCCCGCCGCCAAAAAGGCAACGCCGACAACGCCAACAAAGAATCCGATGCGCGCCGTTCTCGTGAACATCGTCATGTGGTGGGGCCTCTTGTTTCTACCGCGTTCAGGTACGCCTGCCACATCATGGAGATGGCGGCGGTGAATAACAACCGCCGTTTGTCGTGAAACCAACATTCTCACGGTTTTGTTAGGTCTGTCGGGGCGTACCCCGCGAAGGTCCTATTTGCGTCGAAATGAACGAATCCTGTGTTCATTGTGCAAATGAAACGCGTTCGATCTTGAGTTCGCGGTCGCGTCGTGCGATGGAAGCGCTCGCTACACTTACACGGTCTTTCACATAGGCTTAACGCATGAACGTTGCTGTGCAGAGGACGCTACCCTTTTTCTCGAGGCTTTCGATATTCTTGAGGGAGTGGATGCGTTCGCCCCTGACAATCGGCGCCATTTCACCAAGCAGTGGCGACCTAGCCCGTCTCATCACCGCCGACTTGACCGGTGAGTCGGCGCCGGTCGTCGAACTTGGCGGTGGTACCGGGGTGTTCACGCGAGCAATCCTCGAAACGGGCGTCCATCCGAACCAGTTGACCGTGTTCGAGCCGAACACGGCGTTCGCCGATCTCCTGGAACAGCGTTTTCCACAAGTGACGGTGACACGGAGCAGCGCTACGCACCTCATACAAGAGAACTGCCCCTGCCCGCCGGTGGTGGGCGCGGTAGTCAGCGGGCTTCCCATCCTCGCCATGTCCAGGGTCAAGCAGGTTCGCGTTCTTGTCGGGGCATTTCGCAGGCTGCGGCCGGGTGCGGCGTTCTATCAATTCACCTATGCTCATTTCTGTCCCATTCCCAACAACATATTGGCTCGCCTGGGCCTGCAAGCCGAGTTTGTCGGGGTCGCCCACCGCAAC